>NZ_JBHXMY010000292.1:0-7317 GCF_042720195.1 Nocardia sp. NPDC058497
GGGTTTTCCACTTCGTTGACCCGATATGCCTTGCTTCCTCGGAGAGTTGTTTCTTTCTCCAGAAGCTGTCGAACCGATAGATCTGCAGTCGCTTGCGCGTGGTAGACCCCGAGAGCGACCACCTGTCCCAGGGGTGCCACCGCGGTCACTGCAATCAATATCGGTTCACTACTTGTGCCTCCTACGGCTTCGACTACGACATCGTAGCTGTTCGCTGACACGTCCGTGGCGAGGACCGCCTCGTCGGCAAACCTCACCAGGCGTTCGATCCGTTCGCGCTCCTTGACCACAACCGTGACACGCTGGGCATTCGTTTGTCGCGCACGTGCGGCGCCAGCGCGGCTATCGGTCGACGGCGAGCCGCGCGGCGAGCGCGGCGCCGGACCACTCACGGCGGGTTTGCAGGAGTGCTTGCAGCCGAAGTAGCTGCGCCGAAGCTTCTTTCACGATTTCCGACTCTGGCAGCTCAAAGCGACAGTAGGTGTCCGCTGGTGGTCGTAGTGTCGTTTCATGAGCGACGAGATCACCCCGTTCCACCTCGAGATCCCACAATCCGACCTGGACTACTTGCAGGCCCGGCTGACCGATGCCCGCTGGCCCACCCAGCAGCCCGGTGCCGAGTGGAGTCGTGGTGTGCCGGTCCCGTACCTGCGCGAGCTGGCGGAGTATTGGCGCACCTCCTACGACTGGCGGGTGGCCGAGGCCGAACTGAACAAGTTCGCGCAGTTCACCACCGAGATCGACGGCCAGCGTATTCATTTCCTGCATGTGCGCTCGGCGCAGCCCGATGCCACACCGCTGATCCTCACCCACGGCTGGCCGGGTTCGGTCGTCGAATTCCTCGATGTGATCGGCCCGCTCACCGACCCCGCGGCCTACGGTGGCGATCCGGCCGACGCCTTCCATGTGGTGATTCCGTCGCTGCCTGGTTTCGGCTTCTCCGGTCCGGTAACCGAACAGGGCTGGAACCCCGCTCGCATCGGCAAGGCCTGGGCCGAGCTGATGAGCAGACTCGGCTACGAAAAATACGGCGCGCAGGGCGGCGACTGGGGTGCGTTCATCACGCCCGAGGTGGGCCGTGCGGGCGGTGACAAGGTGATCGGCGTGCACGTCAATGCCGCGACTTTCGGGTTCATCCCGTTCGGGCCGGTTTCCGATGCGGAGAAGGCGACCATGACCGAGGCGGAGCTGGCCAGGATCGACCGGCTCACGCAGTTCAAGGGTGAGGGCAACGGGTACTTCCAGATCCAGTCGACCCGCCCGCAGACCATCGCCTACGGCCTGCACGATTCACCGGTCGGTCAGCTCGCGTGGATCGTCGAGAAGTTCAAAGAGTGGACGTTCCCGGCCGATGGCCTGCCCGAGACGGCGGTGGACCGTGATCGGCTGCTCACCAACGTGATGTTCTACTGGCTGACCGGCACCGCGGGCTCCTCGGCCGCCCTGTACTACGAGTCCATGCACACCCGTTCCTGGCCCACCACGCCGCTGACGACGCCGACCGGTGTCGCGGTCTTCGCCGAGGACCTCGCGATCCGCCGCTACGCCGACGGCAATGCCGACATCGTGCACTGGTCGGAGTTCGACCGCGGCGGGCATTTCGCGGCGATGGAGGCGCCGGACCTGCTGGTCGGGGATATCCGCGCGTTCTTCCGGGGGCTGCGCTGAGTCAGCGGTCCCACGGTGCCCGGAGCTCCGGGTCGTCGAAGGCTTTCGCCGCGTCCAGGTAGAGCTCGGAGATCCGGTGCTTCACCTGGGCGCGGTCTTTGTCGGAGATGTGGGCCTGGTCCAGACGCGCCGCGGCATTGGCGACCGCGTGGAAGACGCGGGTCGGTTGTCCGTCGATGATGTCGGCGACCGGGAACTTGTAGTCGGCCTCGGTCGCCGGGTTTCCGCCGGGCTGCCGGTACAGATAGATACTGGCCAGCTTGCGCGGATCGCCTTTGGCCCATTCGAGCGCGTCGTGTTCGGCCCGGTGACCGTTCCACTCGTGGTCGCGCGGGGCCCACGGGAGGTCTGGATCGGCGGCATTGTCGGAGGCGGGCGGGACCCGCTCGCCCTCGGAGTGCGAAACCATGTTTCCTCCTCGAACAGCGGCGACGGAGCAACGGCACCGGGACGGCGCGACGTCATGGATCACTGCCCGCCATGATAGCAATCACGTCGCTACCTGCGGTTTGCCCAGCACGGGCACGCGCTGCCCGCGCCGACAGATCGACGGCACCCGGAAGACGGGGCGCGGGCAGGCTGCCGGCCCGACGCCGCGGCCACCCACTTACCTGAGTGCAGTCGCAGTACTGAGCGGTGCCGAATCAGGCGGCGGGCTGGGGCTGGTTCAGGGCCTTGACGCCGGAGATCGCTTCGATGATGTTGACGATGGCGGAGGTGCCGCTGTCGAGGGCCGAGCTGCCGGATTCAAGCATGGCGGAACCGGAGGACGAGCCGGCCGAACCGGAGGACGAACCGGCCGAACCGGAGGCCAGGCCCGCCGAGCCGGTGGCGGCGGAGGCCACCGTGACGGGGCCGAAGAACAGGGCGGCGGCGGAGACGGCGCCGGCGGCGACAAGGATCTTGCGAGAGAACATGTACGGAGCTTCCTTCCACTGATGGATAACGTCGCCATAATGGGCGCGCTCCACCAATGTTATGAAAAAGAGATCTGTAAATCCGCTGTTCTAATTGTGATATGGAACACGGTTAATAATTGGCAAACACTATATTGCGCCGAGGTGGCACAATTTGATCTTCAACCCGGACGCGAATTCGATGATCAAATTCGGTTGATTTATCCGACAATGCGCGTATCGACGTGCGGCGGAGCCGATCTCACATTTGATCTTCATTTCGGACGCGGTGTACGAGCTTTTGTCCGGTAACCCGGGGCAGGCTAGGGATCCGGAGGACTCGTAGGTCGGCCCACGCCCTCGCCGGAGCTGGGAACACGCTGGGGAGTTCACTGGGAGCCCAGCGGGGCCGGACCCCTGGCTTCGGCGAACTCACGGGGCGCCACAAGGCGTGACGAACGTGACCGGTTGGCCGGTGACGCGGGCCACGGCCGCGAAATCCTTGTCGTCGCAGAGGATTGTCAATCGGTGATGCTCGGCGGTCGCGGCGATGAGCAGGTCGACAGGCCCTGCTGACCGATGCAGACCCTGTTCGGTCATCAGTTGCTGTATTTCGGCGGCACGTTCGACGACCCGGTCTGGCATGGTGACCCAGCCGAAAAGGTCGTGAAGATGTCGTTGCCGCTCCAACCGGTCTGCCAGCGATCGGGCCGAGTAGAGAAACTCCAGCTCGACGATCGGGCAGATCGCGACCACACCCGCGGTCAGCTGGTCTGCCCATGACTTCCGGTACGGCTCCGTAGCTATGCGGAACAACCCTGACGTGTCGACGAGGTAGATAGCCGGCGTCACCGGCGGTAGGCGGACTTGTTGCCGAGGTACTCGTCGAAGTCGCCGCGGTCGGCCATCTCGCCCAGGGCGGCGAGTGCGCGCATCCGCACAAGACGCTGGCCGACCTCGCGTAGAGCCGCGTTGACGGTGTCCTTCTTGGTTTTGGTGCCGAGAACCTCGGCGGCGGTCGCCAGTGCTTCCTGGTCGATCTCGATCGGAGTCTTAGATGTACCCACTGCACTCACCTCGTCGGATATCCGATGTTCCAGCCTTGGATATCCACGGTATCACTGTGGGTCGTGGCGGTGGGCCGGTGCGACCGACGCCCCGGTCAGTCGGTGACGTAGCCGTTGAGGCTGTTGCGCAGGTCGGTGAGGACGGCGCGGGCGGCGGTGAGGCCGGTGGTGTGCCAGATGCTGTCGTCGACGGCGAAGACGCGGCGGTCGGTGGAGGCGCTGAGTTCGGTGAACCGGTCCGAGCGCAGGACCTGTTTGCCGTGGTCTTCGCCTGCTTTGCCGGCGAACATCACGTAGATGAGGTCGCCCTCGGCCTTGGTGGCCAGGTCGGCGGTGCCGATGTCGAAGGAGGTGCCACGCTGGGCGGTCGGGCGCTGGACGCCGACGTCGGACAGGACCTGGGCGGCGAAGGTCTCGGTTCCCTGGACCTGGGTGGAGTCGGCGGTGAAGCGCAGCACCGAGGCCTGCGACTGGCTCGCGTTCAGTGCTGTGCCTAGGTCGCGGGCTTCGGTCAGGTAGGTCTGCAGGGCGGTGTCGGCGGCGCCGCGCCGGCCCATGCCCGCGGCGTAGGCCGCGAAATCGGACTGCCAGCTGCCGCCGGAACCGACCAGCACGGTGGGGGCGATCGCGCTCAGTGCCTCGTAACCGCCGGCCGGGGCGACATCGCCGAGGATCAGGTCGGGCTTCAGCTCCGCGATGCGCGCGGGATCGGGCTGCCCGATCGGGCCGACGCTGGGCACCTTCAGCACGCCGTAGCCCAGGTACATCGGCTGCGGGCGCTCGCCGTCGAGGGTGACCGCGCCGGCGACCCGCTCCCACAGGCCGACAGCGCAGGCCGCGTCGAGCGCCGAACTGGTGAGCACGACAATGCGCTGCGGGTCGGCGGGGACCTCCGAGACCCCACCGGCATGGGTGACCGTGCGGGTCGCGCCGGCGGCGGGATCGGGTGCGCTCGGCAGCGGGCAGGCGGTCGCGGTGTCCCGCGCCGCGCCGACCACGCCCGCGCCCGCGATGTTGGTCGTGGTGCGGATGATCGTGCTCGCGTCGTCGTGCTTGTCCGCGCAACCCGCGGTGACCACAGCCGCGCACAGCAGCGCGGCGACAGCGACGATCCCGCGCGGGCGGGCGCGGCGGCCCTGCTTCGCGGTGCGACGGAATCGGGTGCGTTCTGGGGCGCTCACCGGCATGCGCACGAGGGTACTGCGTGGCCGCTGACGTGGGCGCCGCG
This sequence comes from Nocardia sp. NPDC058497, assembly GCF_042720195.1. Lineage (NCBI taxonomy): Bacteria > Bacillati > Actinomycetota > Actinomycetes > Mycobacteriales > Nocardiaceae > Nocardia > Nocardia sp. NPDC058497. The sequence continues at coordinate 4,860 of NZ_JBHXMY010000292.1, forward strand.
GCCCGATCTCACTGCCGGCTGGCGCGCCGGAAGCCGATGGCGGCGGGGACAGCGAACAGGACGATGGCGCCGAACGACCAGAGCAGGGCGAGGGTCAGGGGGCGGGCGATCGGGCCCTCATCGGCGAGACCGCGCATGGCGTCGACGGCGACCGACATCGGCTGATTGCGCACCACCGGCTGAATCCACGTCGGAAAGGCGACCAGCGGGACGAAGCCGGTGCTGAAGAACATCATCAGCGAGGTGAGGATGGTGATGACTTCGACCAGTGCGGCTTTCGCGGTGAAGACGGCGACCGCGGTGACGATCGTGGCGAAGGCTAGCCCGAAGATCACCGGAACCAGCAGGAATACCAGCGCGGCCGGCAGGCCCTGATGGAAGCGGAAGCCGAGCGCGAAGCCGACGATCACCACGGCGAGGGTGCCGACCACGATGCGGCAGCCCTCGGCGATGACGCGGGAGGCGAGACCGGAAGCACGGTGCACCGGCAGCACCCAGAACCTGGCCAGCAGACCGGCGTCCCGTTCGCGGCCGAGCAGGACACCGCTCGCGACGGCGCCCGAGAGCGCGCCGACGACGGCGACCATCGGGACCGAACCGTAGAGGGCGTCGTCACCGGTGAACTTCTGGATCTGGCCGCCGATGACGACGTCCAGCATGATCAGCAGCAGACACGGGACGAGCAGCGTCTCCAGCACGGTGGCCGGATTGCGTGCCCAGCGCACCAGCAGGCGCTGCGTCTGGATCAGCGTGTGCTGGATGAGCGAGACCGGCGAGGTCTCCGAGCGCTCCACCATCATGCCCTCCTCGAACCGAGCCGGATGGCCAGTGGCACGCAGAGCAACAGGGTGCCTGCGGCCCACAGCAACGGCGGCCCCATCAACGACCAGCTCACCGTCCCCGCGTTGCCCGCGGTGTCACCGGCCAGCGCGCGCAGCGCGATCGCGTATTGCGAGACGGGCTGATTGCGGACGAACCACTGGATCCAGCCGGGAAACTGGCTCGCCGGTGCGAAACCGGTCGAGAGCATGCCCAAGATCAACGGTGGGAGGATGAGTAGCTGCGACGTCGCCTCCGGACTCTTGGACGCGGAGCCGATGACATCACCGCCGAGGGTGAACACGATGCCGATGACCAGCGAGAACGCCAGGAACCCGAGGGTATGCCACGCGTCGAGCCGGAACCGGAAGCCGATGACATAGCCCGCCGCGACCGCCCCTGCCAGCGCGATCAGCGCCCGGAGTATGTTGGCCGACATCCGCGCCGCGACGGGAACGAGCGGGCGCAGCGGCATCGAGCCGAAGCGGCGATTGAGTCCGGCCACGGCATCGCTGGCCGACCGGAAGGCCGCCGAGATGGCGGTGAACGCCGCGGACTGCAACACCACCAGCGGCATCATGTACTGGGCGTAGCTGCTGAAACCGTTGCCGGAGAACATCATCACGGTATTGAGCGGGATGTAGAAGCTGGCGGCGAACGCCACCGGCGCCACCACCGACATCAAGACCTCCCCGCTCTTGACCGAGGGCACGATCAGCCGCATGGTCAGTACCCACCACTGCTGCACCGTGTCCGGCGCGGCGCGGACGTGGGTGTGCCACAGGATGGCCGTCATGAGACGGCCTCCGATTCGCTCTCGTCCGAGGCCAGATGGCCGGTGAGTTGCAGGAACACATCGTCGAGCGACGGGCGCCGCAAAGCGATGTCGACGAGTTCGATCGACGCGTTGTCCAGCCGCCGCAGTGCCTCGGCGAGCGTCTTGGCGCCATCCGGCGCGGGAATGGTGATGCGATCCGATTCCGGTGTCATCGCCGCCAGGATCTCCGCGGGCAGCAGCGAGCCGAGCGCGGCGGCGATGGCGGGCAGCTGCTCGAGATCTAGCGGGACGATCTCGCAGTAGCTGCCGCCGATACGGTGTTTCAGTTCGTCCGCGGTGCCGGCGGCGATCACCACGCCGTGGTCGATCACGATGATCTGATCGCTGAGCGCATCGGCTTCCTCCAGGTATTGGCTGGTGAGCAGGGTCGTGATGCCCGCGCTCTTGAAGCTGCGCACCAGATCCCAGACCCCCTGCCTGCTGCGGGGATCCAGCCCGGTGGTCGGCTCGTCGAGAAAGGCCACGTCCGGCCGCACGACCAGTCCGCAGGCGATATCGATACGCCGCCGCATACCGCCCGAATAGGTGCCGACCCGCCGGTTCGCGGCCTGGTCGAGATCGAATTCGCCGATCAGTTCCCTGGCGCGGGCCTGGGCGGCGGGTTTGCGCAGACCCATGAGCCTGCCGAACATGACCAGGTTCTCGTAGCCGCTGAGCATGTCGTCGAGGGCGGCGTATTGCCCGGTCAGCATGATGCATCGACGGACCGCCGCCGGGTCGGCGACGACATCGTGCCCGGCGACCACCGCGCGGCCGCGATCGGGCGCGATGAGCGTCGAGAGGACGTTCACCATGGTCGTC
>NZ_JBHXMY010000293.1:0-7305 GCF_042720195.1 Nocardia sp. NPDC058497
TCCGGGCCGGGCGGCCGCGATGACCCCCCACTGGCGGACCGGCTTCCGGTACGGGGGGGGGGGGGGGGGGGCGGGGCCCGGGGCGGGGGGGTTCTGGTGGGCGCGGCCCCCGACGCCGCCCCCCCACCACCCGTGGTTCAGGATTCGGCCAGGATGAAGTCCGCGGCCTGCTCACCGATGAAGATCGCCGGGGCGTTGGTGTGCCCGCGGATGATCAACGGCATCACCGAGGCGTCGGCCACGCGCAGGCCCTCGACACCGCGCACCTTCAGGTCCGGGGTGACGACGCTGGCCGGGTCGGTGCCCATCCGGCAGGTACCGACCGGGTGGTACAGGGTGTGCGAGAACTTCTCGATGGTCAGCGCCATGGTCTCCTCGAGATCCGCCGGCGCCTCGGGCGGGTAGATCAGCGTGCCCAGCGCACTCTTGAGCGCGGGCTGTTCGACCAGCCCGGCGCACACCCGCAGGCCCGCCATCAGCGCGGCGCGGTCGGCGCCGTCGGCATCGGACAGGTACTGGGGATCGATGACCGGCTTGGCCGTCGGATCGGCCGAAGCCAGGCCGATCCGGCCCCGGCTGCGCGGGCGCAGCAGGATGGCGCCGACAACGACACCGTGTTCGGTCGCCTCGACCAGACCCTCGTGATAGAACGGCGCGGGCGCGTAGATCAGCTCCAGATCGGGGTGCTCGAGCTCGGGCTCGCTGCGCACGAACCCGTACGCCTCACCGACGTTGGAGGTGAGCATGCCGCGATGCCGGATGAAGTAGTTGAGCAGCTCGAGCGGCTTCTCCGCCGTGAACAGCGAATCCGACTCGACGCTGTAGCCGAGCGCGGCGATCAGGTGGTCCTGCAGATTCGCGCCGACCTCGGGGGAGTGCGCGACGACCTCGATGCCGTGCCCTTTCAGCTCCTCCTCGTCGCCGATGCCCGAAAGCTGCAGCAGCTGCGGGCTGTTCACCGCGCCACCACACAGGATGACCTCGCGGTTCGCGGTCACGGTGTGGGTCTGCCCGTCGTGCAGGTACTCCACACCGGTGGCCTTGGTGCCGTCGAACAGCACCCGGGTCGCCAGCGATTCGGCCCGCACGGTCAGGTTCGCGCGCTTCATCGCCGGGCGCAGGTAGGCGTCGGCGGTGCTCCAGCGCCTGCCGTCGCGCTGGGTCACCATCGTCTGCGCGAAGCCCTTGGGCGAGGGCCGGTTCGGCGATTCGAGCTCGAGGCCCGCCTGGCGCACCGCCTCGAGGAAGGCGTGCGTCGAGGCGCGCGGGCTGCGCTGGCGCTGCACGTGCAGCGGGCCCTTCGAGCCCTCGTCGGGGAACTGCGCGTCCTGCACGTTCTCGATCTTGCGGAACTGCTCGACGGCGGCGGCGAAGTTCCACTGCTCGCCCGCGAGGAGCCCCCACTCCTCGTAGTCGGCGCGGAAGCCGCGCACCCACATCATCGCGTTCATCGACGACGAGCCACCGAAGGTCTTGCCGCGCGGCCAGTATATCTGGCGGTCGCCGAGGCCGGGCTGTGGTTCGGTCAGATAGTCCCAGTCACGTTCGGTGCGGAACAGCTTCGAGAACGCCGCCGGAATATGGGCGTACTTGTCGTCGTCGGCCGGACCGGCCTCCAACAGGACAACCGTGGTGCCCGGGTCGGCGCTGAGCCGATTCGCGAGCACCGCCCCCGCTGACCCGGAGCCGACGATCACGTAATCCGCGGACGTCCCACCTGCTTGCACTGTCCAACTCCGATCCTGCAATGCATCTGTCGTAGCCAACTTGTCGCGCCCGCACGCGGACTGAAAAGTCCGCGAGCACAGCCGGACTCGTCGTCCGGCCCGCGCGCTGCAAGCAGCGTAGGCGACAGTGGGGCTCCGGTGGGTGCCGCGCGCCTCAGTCGGTGCCGGCCGCCGCGGCGGCCTTGCCCGCCCGGCGACCGTAGAAACTGCCGTCGCCGAGCGAGGCGCCGCTGACGTAGCCGTACGCGCACAGCCCTGACGTGCAGCGACCCGCCGCGTACAGGCCCTCGATCGGCTCACCACTGACGTGCAGCACCCGCGAGTCCAGGTCGGTCCGCAGCCCACCGAGGGTGAATCCGGCGGTGAGCCCGCGCAGGTCGTAGCCCGCCAGCGGCGGCGTGATCGGGCGAACCCACTCCGGCTTCTTGCCCAGCAGCGGGTCGCTGCCGTTCTCGGCATGCCGGTTGTAGGTGGCGATGGTGGTCTGCAGTGTCTGTTCGGGCAGGCCCATCTCGGACTCGAGCTCGGCCACGGTTTCGGCGACCCATTTCGGCGGGATACGGAAGAACGGGGTGGAGCTCTCGGTCGCGAGGGCCTCCTCGAGCGAGGCCTCGTCGATGACGAGGAAGGCCTGATTGTCGTTCTGCAGCAGTGTCGCCTGACCGATCCGGCCCGGGTAGGTGTCCTCGGTGACATACCGCTGACCGCGACCGTTGACGAGGATGCCGCGCGCCATCAGCTGCGGATCGCCGAAGATGGCGACCTCGCTGGCGTCCATGTGCGCCAGCTCGGCGCCGAGCGCGTGCGCCACCCGGATGCCGATGCCGTCGTGCTCCTCGATGGCCGCGCCGGGCCTGCCGCTCAGGCGCGGGGTGTAGCGGTCGATCATCTCGGAGTCGTAGGCGAAGCTGCCGGTCGCCAGGACCACACCGCGCGCGGCCCGCACGGCGACGGGCTTGCCGTAGTTGGTCGCCAGGACGCCGACCACGCGATCCTCGTCGTCGACGATGAGCCTGCGGATCCGGGTGTCGTACTCGACGGCGACGCCGAGTTCGGCGACGGTGTCGGCCAGCGGCTTCATCAGCATGTAGCCGCCGCCCCGTTCACCGGTCTTCTTGTCCGCCATCTGCGGTACGTGGCCGCGGGGCGCGGGCTTGGCGATATCGAGGAACGGCGCGGCGTTCTCGCCGCCGGAGTACATCAGTCCCTCGTCGTGCGGCGGCTCCCAGCCGGGCTCACCCCAGAACGACTCCTTGAACGGCACACCGCACTCGACGAGCCAGTTGTAGTGCTCGACGCTGCCCGCGCAGTAGTCCTCGATCTTGGCCTCGTCGACACCGGGCCCGAGCGCGGCGGTGAGGAACGCGGTCATGTTCTCCGGGGTGTCGTCGAACCCGAGCGCCTGCTGCAGCGGGGTGCCGCCACCGAGGTAGACGAACCCGCCCGCCAGCGCCGCGGCGCCGCCCCAGCCGCCGGTCCGTTCCAGGATGAGCACCTTCGCGCCCGCCCTGGCGGCCTCGATCGCGGCGCACACGCCGGCGATGCCGAAACCGGCCACCACCACGTCGGCCTCGAAATCCCAGTGCGTCACGGCGTTCGCGCGCAGCGGGCGGACGGTGTCGATCCGGTGGGGCTGTTCGGTCACGTGTTCCTCCGGTGCTCGGGTGCCTACCCGAAATGGTGCCGCTTACCGCGCGACAAAACAAGAACGTGTTACAGAAGTTCCCGCCCAGCGGGACACTTGCGCCCCGGTCGGGCTCCGGTACGGTGGCCATCGAACCGACATATGACGAGATCTGGTGGTGTTGTGGTGAGCGCGAACATTCGAGACATTGCGGTGCAGACCCTGAGCGGGGCGGACACCACGCTGGGCGAGCTGGCGGGTGACCGGGCGGTGCTGCTGGTCAACGTGGCCTCCAAGTGCGGGCTGACCCCGCAGTACACCGGCCTGGTCGAGCTGCAGAAGACCTACGGTGAGCGTGGCTTCACGGTGGTCGGCGTCCCCTGCAACCAGTTCATGGGACAGGAACCCGGCACCGCCGAGGAGATCCAGGAATTCTGCTCGGTCACCTACGGCGTCGACTTCCCGCTGCTGGCCAAGGTCGACGTCAACGGCGACGACCGCCACCCGCTCTACACCAGCCTGGTCGAGACCCCCGCCGCCGACGGCAGCGCGGGCGATATCCAGTGGAACTTCGAGAAGTTCCTGATCGGCCGCGACGGCACGGTCGCGGGCCGCTTCCGTCCGACCGTCACCCCGGACGCGAGCGAGATCGTCGTCGCGATCGAAGCCCAGCTCTGAGCTACTGCGCGTTCGCCAGCAGCGCGTACTGCGCGGCGGCCTGCTGCCGCACACCCGCGGCCGCCGGCCCGCTGACGAACGCGCCGTACCTGCGGTAGCTGACGTAGCAGCGCACCACCGCGGGTGCGCTGCCCGCACGGCGTTCCGCGCACCGCGCGCCGGGGACCCGGTCGGGCCCGGCGACCGGATGCGCGGCCGTGCTGAGTGTGTCCTGCCAGGTGGCGCCGAATGCCGCCGCGTCGCTGTCGTCGCGGAAGCGGAACAGTGTCGTGGTGTAGGAATTCGCCACGCTGTCCACGCCGCCGCGGTCCCACGCCGCGGCGAGTTCGGCGGGCTCGGTGGGCCGGTAGTGCAGGCTCGCGCGTCCGGTCCACGCGGCGAATTCGCGCGAGGAGATGGCGATCTGCTGATTGGCCGGGCCTGGGATCAGGGTGCGGCGCAGCAGTCCGTCGGGATCGCGCGGTAGCTCGGCGATCCGATCGGGTGCGGTCGGAACGAAGGTGTCCAGCAACGGTTTCTGCGCGTCCAGGACCGCGGCGACGCGCCGGGCGAGCGCGTCGATATCGGGTGTCGGATGCTGCAGGAACAGGCTCACCACGAGCTCCCCGTTGGCGAAAGTCGCGCCGATCGTCTTGATGCCCGGCCGCCAATGCGCGTGTGCGGCAGGGTATCCGGGGATCGCCACCCGCTGATTGTCCGGGCTGACGCCGAAGTCGGTGGCTGCCAGGTCGCGGGCCGCCGCGGCCGCGGTCCCGGCGCCGGGGAAGCGCAGCAGCACGATCCGGGTGACCCGCGCGTCGGTGTCGATCGCCGGAGTCGCCTGGTCGAAGGCCCGGCTGCCCTCGGCGACATCGAACCCGACGATCATCCGATGCCGTTCCAGGACAGGAATATTCACAGTCGAGATGGCCGACGCGTCCGCGGCCCGGCGCGGTGTGTCGAGCACATCGGTACCCCAGTTGTGCGTGAGCGCCGCGTCGACCTCGTGCGGCAGGACCACCGCGCCCGCCATCCGCAGTCCCTCCAGGATCGGGCCGTCCGTCGGCTTGTGGGTGGCCTCCAGATCGGCGGGCACAGTCGTGTAGCCGCCCACCGCGAGGGTGCGCACATCGATCTCGCCCGCGGTGGCGGCACCGTCGACGGAGGCGCAGCCGGCGAGAACGACGGCCAGCGCGCCCAGCCCGAGGCGCGCGGTCACAGGGGAGCGGTGGTGAGCCATTCGTCGATCATCTCCTGATGGGTGTGACCCTTCCAAGACACCTGGAGCAGCACGGTCGAAAACGGTGCGGCGTCGAACTGCAGCAGCAGCCACGGGCCGTCCGAGCCGTGGAAACTGCGCACCGTCAACGGTCGGCCATACCGGGATCGCAGGTGCTGGGTGGCACCGGCGGGCAAGGTCGCGACGAACCGGCCGACCTTGTCCGCGTCGGCATGGCTGAGCAACCGACGGCAAGCGCTGTTGCCAGGGAAAACGCCGCGAAGACCCACCACCGAGACCAGCTCCCGCTGACCTCGCGATCAGCGGCCAGTCCCCAGACGGTCAGCGTCGCGTGCGGTGCACGGCGAGGGCGGCCAGCGCTGCCGCCACGAGGGAGGTGGCGGCACCCATCAGATGGACCACCACCAACGCCGCGCTCGCCGACGTTGCGACGAGTGCGAAGAACACGGAGCCGAATGTAGCGATCCCCACGACGACACCCATCTGCACACTCGTCACGAGAATCCCGCTGGCGTCGGCGGCGAGCGCCATCGGGACCGTCGACAGCGCCCTGGTCATCAACGGACTGAACGCCAGTCCGCTGCCGAGACCGAGCGCGGCGAAGGCGACCAGTGCGGCCGGACCGAGGCCCGCGCCGTCGCGCAACAGCACGGCCAGCCAGCCCAGCGCCATAGCACCGAGCACCAGTCCGAGCGGAATCATCGTGGCGTGCCAGTCTTTCGGGATGCGTTCCCAGTAGAGCCCGGCCGCGGCGAAGGTGATGCCCATCGGGAGGAACTGCACCCCGGCGTACAGCGCGCTGTAGCCCAGCTCGCCCTGCAGGTGGATCGCCATGGCGAACAACCAGCCACCGAAGCTCGCCATGATCATCAGCAGGGTCGCGGCGGTCACCAGGAGGCCAGGCGCGGCGAGTACCCGAGGCGAGAACAGCGGCTCGCCCCCGCCCGACGCGACCCGGCGCTCGATGCCGGCGAACACCGCCAGACCGAAGACGCCCGCGCCGAGGCACACCCATGACCACACGGGAAAGCCCAGTTCACGGCCGAGGACCAGCGGAACGACCAGCAACAAGACGGTGACGGTCAGCGTCGCCAGGCCGGGCACATCCAGCCTGCGGTCGGTCCGTCCGGCGCTAACCGGAAGAACCCCCGGCGCCACCACCAGCAGTACCAGGCCGAGTGGCACATTCACCAGGAACACCCCACGCCAGCTGCTGCCCGCCAGGTCCAGGTCGACGATCAGCCCGCCCAGGATCTGACCCGCCACCATGCCGCCGGAGATGATCGCCGCGTAGATGCTCAAAGCCCGGGCCCGTGCCGGACCGGTGAAGGTGCGCTGGATCAGCGTCATCACCTGCGGCACCATCGCTGCCGCACCCGCACCCTGCGCGAACCGGAACACGATGAGCGACAGCTCGTCCCAGGCCAGCCCGCAAGCCAGCGACGCCACGGTGAACACCGCGAGCCCGGCGACGAAGGTGCGCCGCTGGGTGAAACGATCGCCGAGGCGGGCGCCGCTGACCAGCAGGACCGCGTACGCGATGACATACCCCGCGACGATCAGTTGCAGCGCCGCACCGCCGGTCCCCAGATTCGCGCGGATCGACGGGATGGCGACATTGACGATGGACGCGTCGAGCACCGCCATGAACTGCCCGGTGAGGAGGACGACGAGCACGGCCGCCGAACGCCTGCCCACCGGTGCTTGGTGCGCCGGAGCGGGCGCGATGGTCTGTGACATGCCCTGATCGTGTGCCGCCGCGACGGTGCTGACCAGGAGTCCGCTGACACGGGTACCGCCACTACCTGCCTGATGTCACACTCCGCTCGCACCGACAGACCCGCCGTGGCCGAGATCGCAGGATCGACCTTCGACGAGGGGCTCGCACGAAGGTGAACGGAGTCGGGTTAGCCTCTGTGCCAACGGAATAGATGCTCTACGCTGAACTCGTCCAGACGGTCCGATAGCCCGGAGGCGCCCGATGTCGCAATCCTCTGCCGCCTACCCCAGCGCCGTCCCGGTCGGGGTGGACACCACGCGCGCGAGCATCGCGCGCG
>NZ_JBHXMY010000294.1:0-7295 GCF_042720195.1 Nocardia sp. NPDC058497
TGGGGGTACCACACCCCCTCGGGGGTTTCGAGCCCCTTTATCTATATCGATTTCGACGATCGCCGCCGCGTGTAAAGGGTCCGATACGCCACCGACAAATGGGCCAGCGACCGCGTCGCCCAGGTGATCACCTTCGGCACCATCAAGACCAAGGCCGCGATCAAGGACTCCGCGCGAGTCCTGTTCGGCCAGCCCGGTTTCGCCATCGCCGACCAGATCACCAAGGCGCTGCCGCCGCCGATCATGGCCAAGGACATCTCGGTCTCCGGCATCACCGACCCGGAGCACGAGCGGTACAAGGAAGCCGCCGAGGTGCGCGAGCTCATCGGCTCCAACCCCGACGTCGCCAAGATCTACGAGACCGCCCGCGGCCTGGAAGGCCTGATCCGCAACGCCGGCGTGCACGCCTGCGCGGTCATCATGTCCTCGGAGCCGCTGACCGACGCGATCCCGGTGTGGAAGCGCGCGCAGGACGGCGCGATCATCACCGGCTGGGACTACCCGTCGTGCGAGGCCATCGGCCTGCTGAAGATGGACTTCCTGGGTCTGCGCAACCTCACCGTGATCGGTGACGCCCTGGAGAACATCAAGGCCAACCGCGGCATCGATCTCGACATGGATCACCTGCCGCTCAACGACCCGGCCACCTACGAACTGCTCGCCCGCGGCGACACCCTCGGCGTGTTCCAGCTCGACGGCAGCGCCATGCGCGATCTGCTGCGCCGGATGCAGCCCACCGGCTTCGAGGACATCGTGGCCGTGCTGGCGCTGTACCGCCCCGGCCCGATGGGCATGAACGCCCACAACGACTACGCCGACCGCAAGAACGGCCGCCAAGAGGTCAAGCCGATCCACCCCGAGCTCGAAGAGCCGCTGAAAGAGATCCTGGCCGACACCTTCGGCCTGATCGTCTATCAGGAACAGATCATGCAGATCGCGCAGAAGGTCGCCGGGTACTCCCTCGGCCAGGCCGATATTCTGCGCCGCGCCATGGGTAAGAAGAAGCTCTCGGTGCTGGAGGAGGCCTACGCGGGCTTCCGCGAGGGCATGCTCGGCAACGACTTCTCCGAGCCCGCGATCAAGGCGCTGTGGGACACCATCCTCCCGTTCGCCGGCTACGCGTTCAACAAGTCGCACGCCGCGGGCTACGGCCTGGTCTCCTTCTGGACCGCGTATCTGAAGGCGAACTATCCCGCCGAATACATGGCCGGTCTGCTCACCTCCGTCGGTGACGACAAGGACAAGGCCGCCATCTACCTGTCGGACTGCCGCAAGATGGGCATCACGGTGCTGCCGCCGGATGTCAACGAGTCCGAACAGAACTTCGCCTCGGTCGGCAAGGACATCCGCTTCGGTCTCGGCGCGGTGCGCAATGTCGGCGCCAACGTGGTGTCCTCGATCATCGCCGCCCGCAAGGAGAAGTCGAAGTTCACCGACTTCTCCGACTACCTGAACAAGATCGACGCGATCGCCTGCTCCAAGAAGGTCACCGAATCGCTCATCAAGGCAGGCGGTTTCGACTCCCTCGGGCACCCGCGCAAGGGCCTGCTGCTGATCCATTCCGATGCGATCGACGCGGTGATGTCGACGAAGAAGGCCGAGGCGATCGGCCAGTTCGACCTGTTCGGCGGCTTGGACGACGGCGACGACTCGGTGGCCTCGGTGTTCAACGTGAAGGTCCCCGAGGACGAATGGGAGACCAAGCACAAGCTCGCGCTGGAGCGGGAGATGCTGGGCCTGTACGTGTCCGGGCATCCGCTCAACGGCGTCGAGCACGTGCTGGCCGCCCAGGTCGACACCCCCATCCCGGCGATCCTGGAAGGCGACGTCAAGGACGGCGCGCAGGTGACCATCGGCGGCATCCTGGCCTCGGTGAACCGGCGCATCAACAAGAACGGCCTGGCCTGGGCTTCCGCGCAGCTCGAGGACCTCACCGGTGGTGTGGAGGTGCTGTTCTTCCCGCAGTCGTACTCGGTGTACGGCATGGATGTGGTCGAGGACGCGGTGGTGCTGGTCAAGGCCCGCGTCTCCGTCCGCGACGACCGGATCTCACTGATCGCCAACGACCTCGTGGTGCCTGATCTTTCGGCCATCGGTGTCGCCAAACCGGTCGCGGTGGTCATGACGACGCGCATGTGCACGCCCGACAAGATCGGTGAGCTCAAGAAGGTCCTGTCCCGCCACCCCGGCACCTCGGATGTGCACGTCCGCCACGTCGGCGCGCGCGAGAAGACGACCCTGCTGAAGCTCGACGACAGCTGGCGGGTCTCCCCGTCCTCGGCGTTGATGGGTGATCTGAAGGCTTTGCTCGGTCCCGGCTGCCTGGGCTGACCCTCGGTCATCGCACTGGATCCGCTGGGTCACGGCTACACGGCACCGGCGGATCCCGAAGGGCGGGAGAGGTGCTGCCCTGAGAAGATCCGGCCCGGTTCGTCGACGCGCTGAGCGAGTTCCCCGAGCCGAGCCGATCATGGGTTGCCCCGGCGGGGGCTGATCGAAACACCGCGAACGACGGGCTAGCGTCGAGAGACGTGACGACAGCGACTCGACTCGACTCACCACCGCGGCCCGCGATGCCGTCGCGGCTGCGCGTGCCGCCGCGCCGCGCCGTGCTGCTCGTCGCGGCCGGATTGATCGCGCTCCAGCTGGTGCTGCGTAGCTGGGTTGCCGCGTCGGGGTTCTTCTACTGGGACGATTTCATCCTGATCGGCGAGGTGGGCAGGCATCCGCTGTGGTCGCCTGAGCTGCTGTTCACCAGCCATGACGGGCATGTGATGCCGCTGGCGTTCGTGCTGACCTGGGCGGTGACCGCGGTGGCGCCGCTGCAGTGGGGTGCGGCGGCGGGCGTGCTGGTCGCGTTGCAGTTGCTGGCCTCGCTGGCGGTGCTGCGGCTGGTCGTGGTGTTGCTCGGGACCGGCGCGCGGATGCTGGTGCCGCTGGTCTGCTACCTGTTCGTGCCGTTGACGGTGCCCGCGTTCGCCTGGTGGTCGGCGGCGGTGAACGCGCTACCGTTGCAGATCGCGCTCGCCTGGGTCAGCGCGGACGCGGTGCTGCTCGTGCGGACCGGGCGCAGGCGATACGCGGTCTCGGGTGCGGCGGTGTTCGCGGTGGCGCTGCTGTGCTTCGAGAAGGCCGTCGTCGTGCTGCCGGTCGCGTTCGTCGTGGTGGCGCTGCTGGCATACGTATCGGGCGACGCGGTGCGCACGGCCGCCCGGCGCGGTGCGGCGTTGTGGACGGCGGCGGGCGCGGTGCTGCTGGCCTGGTCGGCGTTCTTCCTGCTCGTCATCCAGCGCCCACGCGGACTGTCCCACCCCGAACAACCCACCGCGCTACTGCGGCAAGCACTCTCGGATGGCTTGGTGCCCGCCCTGTTCGGCGGACCGTGGCGCTGGGAGCGCTGGCAACCGGCCACCCCTTGGGCGGACCCGCCGGGTGTAGCAGTCGCGCTGTGCTGGGTGGCGCTGATCCTGTTCGCGGCATGGACGATCCGCAAGCGCCTCCGGGTCGGCGTGGTCTGGGCGTGCATGGCCGCCTACACAGTGCTGACCGTCGCGCCCGTGGTGGTGCTGCGCGACGGGCCGGGTACCGCGGCCCTGCTGCTGCAGTCCATCCGCTACTTCGCGGATTTCGCCGTCATCGGCTGCCTGGGCTTGGCACTGATCATGATTGCCCCGCGCTATGCACCTCGCGATACGAGAACTGCTGCCGCATCGGCTGATTCGCTTGCCTCATCGAGGCCTTCCCGAAGTCACATCGGCGCTGCTGGCGCTGCTGGCAAAAGCAACGTCGGCGACATGGGCGGTGTGGGTGACCCTCGCGTCGGCGGCGATGCTCGTGACTACTGGGATGCTCGTCGCAGGGCCTGGCCCTGGGGGCAGGAACTTCCGGTGCGGCGCGTCGCGGGCGTTGCGGTGACCGGGATCTTCATGGTGAGCAGTATGTTTTCGACTGTCACCTTCACCCGGTCGTGGGAGCCGAGCCCCGCCCGCACCTACGTCACCGGCGTACAAGCCGCGCTACCTGGCGTGGACGCACAACTGCTGCCGCAGGAAGTTCCCTGGAATGTGCTGAACCCCTTGGCTTTCCCGCAAAATATGACCGACCAGGTGTTCGCCTCGCTCGCCGGGCCCGCCACCTTCGCCCGGTCGACACCGCACCTGCGGATGTTCACCGACGACGGCGATCTCGTCGACGCCCAGGTCTGGTGGAATCGCTCGATCGTCCCCGCCGCCGAACCCGGCTGTGGCTACCGGGTGACCGGAGGAGAGGCGGTGCGGCTGCCACTGGACGGTCCGATGCAGATCCGCGAGTGGACAGCCCAGCTCAACTACCTCGCCGATCGCGACGGCTCGATCGCCGTGTCGTTCGAGGGTGGCGCCGAAACCGTCGCCGAGGTGCGAGCCGGGCTGCATCCCACCTATCTCCGCATGCTCGGCGGCGGATCGGCACTGCGCGTTCGTGCGCTGACCCCCGGCGCGCAACTGTGCTTCGGCTCCGGCCCTGTCGGCGTTGTGGCGCACGACTGAAATCCGCCCGCCCGGTGGATATGTCGCTCGCCCTCAGGCGTCAGCCGTCAGCTCGGGCGGATCGGCTCACGCCGGGCCCGCAATCGGCTCGGCGGCGCGACCAATCCTGGTCGTCCTGCCTGATCACCGTGCGCATGCGATGCTGGGGCCATGAGGCAGTTTCGGGTGTGGGCGCCGGGGGCGGGGGCGGTGCGGCTGCAACTGGACGGGGTGACGCACCCGATGCGGCGCAACGGCGGCGGCTGGTGGTCGGTCAAGGCAGAGGCAGGTCAGGGCGCCAGATACGGCTTCGCCATCGACGACGATCCGACTGTCCTGCCCGACCCGCGCTCGCCGCGTCAGCCCGACGGCGTCCACGAACTCTCCGCCGTCCACGACCTCGATCCCGGTGTCTGGACCGATCAGGGCTGGACCGGCAGGCAACTGGCCGGCTCGGTGTTCTACGAGCTGCACATCGGCACCTTCACCCCCGACGGCACCTTCGACGCCGCGATCGACCGGCTCGACCACCTCGTCGCCCTCGGCGTCACCACCGTCGAGCTGATGCCGGTCAATGCCTTCGACGGCACCCACAACTGGGGCTACGACGGCGTGCTCTGGTACGCGGTGCAGGAGAGCTACGGCGGACCCGACGGCCTGCAACGCTTCGTCGACGCCTGCCACGCCCGTGGCCTCGCGGTCTGCCTCGACGTCGTCTACAACCACCTCGGCCCCTCCGGCAACTACCTGCCGCGCTTCGGCCCCTACCTCACCGGGGGCCGCAACACCTGGGGACAGAGCGTCAACCTGGACGGTCCCGGCTCGGACGCGGTGCGCCGCCACATCATCGACAACGCCCTGCGCTGGCTGCGCGACTTCCACATCGACGCCTTGCGCATCGACGCCGTCCACGCCCTCGTCGACCGCACCGCCACCCACCTGCTCGAAGAACTCGTCGTCGAAACCACCGCCCTGTCAGCACATCTGGGCCGCCCGCTCAGCCTGATCGCCGAGAGCGACCTCAACGACCCCCGCCTGATCACGCCCCGCGCGGCGGGCGGCTACGGCCTGACGGGCCAGTGGAACGACGACCTGCACCACGCGGTCCACACCGCCGTCTCCGGCGAACGACAGGGCTACTACGCCGATTTCGGCTCCCTGGCCTGCCTGGCGCAAACCCTCACCCACGGGTTCTTCCACGCCGCGACGTATTCCAGCTTCCGCGGCCGAACCCACGGCACGCCCTTGCGGCGCGACCTGATTCCCGGCAGCGCCCTGCTCGGCTACACCTGCACCCACGACCAGATCGGCAACCGGGCCGTCGGCGACCGGCCGAGCGACTACCTCACCCCCGGCCAGCTCGCGGTGAAGGCGGCGCTGGTGCTGCTCTCGGCGAGCACACCGATGCTGTTCATGGGGGAGGAATGGGGCGCGCGCACGCCGTTCCAGTTCTTCACCTCGCACACCGATCCGGTTATCGCCGCCGCCACGGCGAGCGGACGCAGGTCCGAGTTCGCCGAGCACGGCTGGGCCACCGACGACGTGCCCGACCCGCAGGACCCCGACACCTTCACCCGCTCCAAGCTCGACTGGGCCGAACCGGCCCGCGAGCCCCACGCCCGGCTGCTCGCCTGCTATCGCGCCCTGCTCACGCTGCGCGGATCCAGGGCGGAGTTCACCGACCCATGGCTGGAACGGGTCTGGGCCGACTACGACGAGGCGCGGCGCTGGTTCGTGCTTCGGCGCGGCCGGATCTCGGTGGTGTGCAACCTGGCCGAGGACGAGGCGGTGATCCCGGTGCACGGCAGGGTCCTGCTCGCCTGGGCGCCCGCCACCGAATCCGGTGCGGGAACACTCATCTCGGGTCACAGTTTCGCCGTGCTCGAAGAAGGTGACGGCGCGGGCACCGTGGTCACCGAGTGACACGTCCAGGCCACGGCTAGGGCACGGTCGGTGTCCGACCGTTGCCCAAGCGAACAGACGACCGTACGGTAATACGATGAGCAACGACGCTTACGGGCAGGACAGTGCTGCCCTTCCGGCCGGTGTGGGCGGTTTCGCCCCGGCCGGATTCGGTCCGCTGGTGCGCGCCTTCGCCACCTTGATCGGTCATCGCCGCGGTGCGGGCGGCGCCCTCGCGATCTATCGGCACGGGGAACCACTGGCTCATCTGTGGACCGGCAGCGCCGGGGGCCGGCCGTGGACGGCCGACACGGCGCCCATCGGGTTCTCCGCGACCAAGGGCGTCACCGCGACCGTCATCCACCGGCTCGCCGACCGCGGCCTGATCGACTACCAGGCGCCGGTCGCCGAATACTGGCCGCGTTTCGCCGCCAACGGCAAGGGCGCGATCACCGTCGCCGACGTGCTCACCCACCGTTCCGGGCTGTCCTCGCTGCCCGCGGTCGCCGCCACCGCCGCCGAATCCCTCGATCACGAGCTGATGGAGGACCGGCTCGCGCTGGCCGCGCCCGACCGGCTGCTCGGCGTCCCGACCTACCACGCGCTCACCTACGGCTGGCTGCTCGCCGGCCTGGCCAGGGCCGTCACCGGGCGGGGCATGAGCGAGCTCATCCGCAGCGAGGTCACCGATCCGCTCGGCATCGACGGCATCCATCTCGGCCGTCCGGCCGCGGGGTCGTCGACCGAGTACGCGCGACTGGCCGGGGCGCACCTGAAGCTGGCGGGCCACCCGATCGCCGCCGGATTCCTCGACCGCGTCGGCATGCGCATCCCCGGCCCGCTCGGTGCCGCCGCGCGGTGCCTGTTCGTCGTTGGTCTCGACAGCAT
>NZ_JBHXMY010000295.1:0-7295 GCF_042720195.1 Nocardia sp. NPDC058497
CCACCCCCGCCCCCAACCAACCCCGCTCACCCAGCCTGGCTGTCCGGCAGGTTCTCTCGCACCCGCAGCCGGCGGGCGCCCCGGCGCGGGGGCGAGGCGCCCGGTGGGGTGGATTACGCGGCGACTTGTTCCGGGCGGAGGGTCTTCATCGGGGGCCGGTCTTCGAGGGAGACCTCGGTGGAGTGGGGGATGAATTCGCCGCCGATCAGGGGGAATTGGGTGAGGGCGGCGCCGGAGTCGGTGACGCCGCTGCGGCCGAGGGCGGTGCCGAGGATTTGGCGGCTCATGACGCCGAGGTCGGCGAGGGGGCGGTTGCGGTGGGTGCGCACGCCCAGGTTGACCTGGGTGATGGCGTCCATGCCCAGCTGGTCGTAGGTGTCGAGGAGCAGGCCGATCTCGACGCCGTAGCCGGGGGCGAACGGGACGGCGGTGAGAAGTTCGCGGGTGCCCGCGTATTCGCCGCCGAGGGGCTGCAGGACCTGGGAGAGTTCGGGGCGAAGGGCCGCGAGGAGGGGGCGGGCGACGAGTTCGGTGACGCGGCCGCCGCCGTGGGCATCGACCGACTCACCCTGGCGCAGTGGGCGGCGGTAGTACGCCTTGGACAGGTGGGTGCCCGGCATGGTCAGCAGGGGGCCGAGGAGGTTGGGCACGAAGGCCGGGTCGGGGTCGATCAGGTCGGAGTCGACGAAGGCGATCAGGTCACCCGTCGTGCAGGCCAGCGAGCGCCACAGCGCCTCACCCTTGCCGGGGACCGGCTCGAGTTCGGGCACGGCTTCCTCGCGGGTGAACACCTCGGCACCGGCCGCGCGGGCACGGGCGGCGGTGGCGTCGGTGGAGCCGGAGTCGAGCACGATCAGTTCGTCGACGAGCGTGCCGAGCAGCGGCCGGATACTGGCCACCACCGCGGCGACGGTGTCTTCCTCGTTCAGCGCGGGCAGCACCACCGAGACGGTGCGGCCCGCCTTGGCGGCGACGAGCTCGCCGACCGTCCAATCAGGGGTGTCCCAGGTGTGGGTGGTGGCCCAGGCGGGCTCGCGGTGTTGGATTTTCATGCCAGACCTCGCAGAGTTCGTGCGGGGGGCCGGATGCCCTGGATCGCGGCGATCATGTCCACGACCCGCCGGGTTTCGGCGACTTCGTGAACCCGGAAGATGCGAGCGCCCGCGGCGGCCGACCACGCGGTCGCCGCCAATGTGCCCTCGACCCTCTCGGTCAGACCGACACCTAAAGTCTCCCCGATAAAATCCTTGTTGCTCAGTGCCATCAAGACTGGCCATCCGGTATTTACAAGACCGTCGATTCCGCGCAACAACTCGAGCCCGTGATAGGTGTTCTTTCCGAAATCATGGGTGGGATCGATCACGATGCCATCCCGGCGCACACCCGCGGCCGCAGCATTTTCCGCCGCGGCGACAACCGTCGCCGTCACCTCGGCCACCACATCGGCATAGCGGACCCGATGCGGGCGCGTACGCGGCACCGCACCGCCGGTGTGGCTGCAGACGATGCCCGCGCCAGTCTCGGCGGCCACGTGCACCAGGTCGGGGTCCGCACCGGCCCAGGTGTCGTTGACGAGATCGGCGCCGACGCCGACAGCGGCCCGCGCGACATCGCTGCGCCAGGTATCCACACTGATCAACAGGTCGGGATATTTCGCCCGGATCGCCGCGACGAACGGGACCACCCGCCGCGTTTCCTCGACGGCGTCGACCGTGACGCCGGGGCCCGCTTTCACCCCGCCGATATCGACCAGATCAGCGCCTTCGTCGACCGCGCGGGCCACCCGCTCCATGGCGGCCTCGTCGCTGAATGTCGCGCCCCGGTCGTAGAAGGAGTCGGGAGTGCGATTCACGATGGCCATCACCAGGGCACGATCGGTAGCCACGGGTCGCCCGCAGAGCCGCCTCTCCGCGACTTTTGCCGACGACTCGGTCCCGCTACTGCTGGTGCTCCGGGCAGGCGGTTGTGCTTCTGGTCGGGGTTCGGGCGTGCCCGACGAGTTACCCATGTTCATGCGAAATCAGACGTTACCTTGCTACCGCGGCGCTTGACCGGCCGCGACGTCGGCCGCGTACCCGTCGTAGGCGGGCACATACCCGGTAGCCGGACCCGACAGCACATACAGCCGACTGTCCCCATCCACGGCATAACCCTGCTTACGCAACTCCACCTTGCGGCTCTTGAACGTCGAAGTCTGCTCCAGCTCCGCCACCACCCGCACGAACAGCGGGATCGCGTACATCGGCAGCCGCTGGTAGACGGTCGCCGCCAGCGCCTTGCCGTCGAACTCGGCGCCGGGACGCAGGGTGACCGCGGCCATGCCCGCCTTGCCGTCGGTGCCGGGGATGTCGACGCCGTAGACGACGGCCTGCTCGATGCTCTCGTCGTGGTCGAGCGCGCCCTCGACCTCCGTGGTCGCCACGTTCTCGCCCTTCCAGCGGAACGTGTCACCGAGCCGGTCGACGAAGGCGATGTGCCAGAAGTGCTGATCGCGGACGAGGTCGCCGGTGTCGAACCAGCAGTCGCCCTTCTTGAAGCCGTCGCGAACCAGCTTGGATTCGGACGCCTGCTTGTCGGTATAGCCGTCGAAGGGCTGGCGGTCGTTCACCTTCGCCAGCAGCAGGCCGACCCCGCCCGAGCGCACGCGGCGCAGTTTCCCGTCGCTGCCGCGCCGGGCCTTGCCGGTCTCGTCGTCGTATTCCACGACCGCGTACGGCAGCGGGCACAGGCCGGCGGTCCGGTCGAGGCCGAACGCGTTGACGAACGCCAGCGGCGCCTCACTGGACCCGTAGAACTCCACCACCCGGCCGATCCCGAACCGCCTGCGGAACTCGTCCCACAGCTCCGGCCGCAACCCGTTGCCGACGGCGAGGCGGACCCTGTTGTTCTTCTCGGCGGGCCGCACTGGCTGGTTGAGCAGGTACCGGCACAGTTCGCCGATGTAGATGAACGCGGTCGCGCGCTCCCGGGCGATCTCCTCCCAGAACCCCGACGCCGAGAACTTGCGGCTGAGCACGTAGGTCGCCTCGCCCGCCAGCACTGCCGACAGCGCGACCGTGAGCGCGTTGTTGTGGTACAGCGGCAGGCAGCAGTACAGGCCGTCGTCCGCGCGCAGCCGGACACCGAGCCCGCCGAGCCCGGCCATGCTCTTGGTCCAGCGGTAGTGGGTCATCACGCTGGCCTTGGGTAGGCCGGTGGTGCCGGAGGTGAAGATCAGGAACGCCCGCTCGCCCGCGGTGACCTGCGTGCACACGGCCGGATCGGCATCGGGTGCGGTGCGGGCGGATTCGGCGAGTTCCTCGGCGGTGAGTACGTTCTCAGCGGGCGTGGGCAGCGAGTCCAGCGCCTCGGCGCATTCCTCGCCGACCACGGTGAGCACGCTGTCGAGCAGGCCTATGCTGTGCGCGAGCACCTGATCACGCTGGTTGTAGTTGAGCAGGCCCGCGCTGCCGCCGAGCTTGAGCACGGCGAGCACCGTGAACAGCGTCTCCGGCCGGTTGGTCATCAGCACGCCGACCACGTCGCCGCGCCGCACGCCGCGCGCGGAAAGCACTGCCGCGTACCGGTTCACCTCGCTGTTGGCGGCGCGATAGGTGTAGGAGCGGCCCTCGAAACGCAGGAAAACGCGGTCGGGCCTGCGGTGGGCGACCCGCTGGAAATACAGGCCGATGGAGGCTTTGGCCTTGGGCCCCACCAGCATTCCGCGCGCGTTGCGCAGCATGCCGGGTGCGTCCAGCGCCATCCCGGGCAGCGCCTTGGCCAGGTCGAAAACGCTCACGGTCGAGCGGGCGTCGTTGCTCACGTCGAATCTCTCCTAGCCGGCCACAGCCGGTTTCAGCGCAGCGAATGCGGCGGGCAGGTCGGCGGCCACGGTGAGGCGCTCGCGCGCCTGCGGCGACACCATCGCGCGTTCGTACAGTTCATCGATCCAGCGGAACAGCCCGCTGTAGAAGCCGTTCGCGTCCAGCACGACAACGGGTTTGGCGTGCTCGCCGAGGTAGCCGCCGGTCCAGGTCTCGAAGAACTCCTCGAGCGTGCCGATCCCGCCCGGCAACGTGAGGAACGCGTCGGATCGTGCCTCCATCAGCTGTTTACGCTGACGCATGGTGTCGGTGACGAGCAGTTCGCCCGCGTCGACATCGGCGACTTCGGAGTGCACCAGATGCTTCGGGATCACCCCGACGGTGTGCGCACCACCCGCGCGGGCCGCGGTGGCGACCGCGCCCATCATCGACACGTGACCGCCGCCGGAGACCAGTTGCCAACCGCGCCGGGCGATCTCGGTGCCGACGCGCGCGGCCAGGCTGATCAGGTCGGGATCGGTGGTGCTGGCCGAGCAGTAGACGCAGACGGAGTAGGGCGCGCTCACCACTGGTCCTCGGTCCCGAGCCGCTCGATGTTCGCGTGGTCGCCGGTCTCGCCCTGGATGATGCGCACGACCTCGTCGACGCTGTCGGTGAGCTGGATCAGGTCGAGGTCTTCGGGCGAGATCTTCCCCGAGCCCGCCAGCGAATCGCGCAGCCAGTCGACCAGGCCCGACCAGTAGGCGGTGCCGAACAGGATGATCGGGAACCGGGTGATCTTGCGGGTCTGCACCAGGGTCAGCGCCTCGAACAGCTCGTCGAGGGTGCCGAAGCCGCCGGGCAGGCAGACGAAGGCCTGCGAGTACTTCACGAACATCGTCTTGCGGACGAAGAAGTACCGGAAGTTGATGCCGAGATCGACCCAGTCGTTGAGGCCCTGCTCGAACGGCAACTCGATACCGAGCCCGATCGAGTAGCCGCCCGCCTCCGACGACCCGCGGTTGGCGGCCTCCATCGCACCCGGTCCGCCACCGGTGATCACCGCGAAACCGGCCTCGGTGAGCGCGGCGCCGATGGCCCTGCCCGCCGCGTACTCGGGATCGGTGCTCGGCGTGCGCGCCGAACCGAACACGGTGACCGCGGGCGGAACCTCGGCGAGCGCGCCGAACCCCTCGACGAATTCGGCCTGGATCCGCAGCACCCGCCACGGATCGGTGTGTACCCAGTCGCTGTCCTGCCGGGTATCGAGCAGGTTCCGGTCCGCGGTCCGCAGCCCGGGCTTGCGTTCCCGCCGGAACATCACCGGCCCACGGAACTTCGCCGTGGGTCTGACCTTCCCAGCCTGATCAGCGGAATCGGTAGACATACCCCCACGCTACTGGGTCCGAATCGCCGAGGGTCGTCAACGGGCTGACAGGTAGGTGCGCAGCATCGCGGTGACAGCGGTGATCTGGCTCAGCGGGACGTGTTCGTCGCGCTTGTGGGCAAGATTGGGGTCGCCGGGGCCGAAGTTGACGGCGGGGATGCCGCGGGCGGCGAAGCGCGAGACATCGGTCCAGCCGTACTTGGCGCGCACGCCGCCGCCACCGTGGGCATTGACCGAGTCGATGAGGGTGCGCGCGGCGGGCGCGGTGAGACCGGGCAGCGCGCCGGGCGAGGAGTCGGTGACCACGAAGTCGACGTCGAGGCCGTCGAACACCTCGCGCACGTGGGCGATGGCCTGCTCGACCGTGCGATCAGGGGCGAAGCGGAAGTTCACATCCACCTCGGCGGCATCGGGCACCACATTGCCGGCGACCCCGCCGGACACGCGCACGGCCGACAGCCCCTCGCGGTACACGCAGCCGTCGATGTCGACCTCGCGCGCCTCGTAGGCCGACAACCGGGCCAGCACCGGCGCGAGCCCGTGGATCGCGTTGACGCCGAGCCAGGCCCTCGCCGAATGCGCGCGCACGCCCGCGGTGCTCAGCCGCACCCGCAGCGTGCCCTGGCAACCGGCCTCGATCCAGCCGCCGGAGGGTTCACCCAGGATCGCCAGGTCGCCGTCGAGCCACTCCGGCAGTTCCCGTTCGATCCGGCCGAGGCCGTTGAATTCGGCGGCGATCTCCTCGGCGTCGTAGAAGATCAGCGTCAGGTCGTGCGCCGGCTCGGCGATGGTGGCCGCCAGGTGCAGGAATACCGCGTCGCCGGACTTCATGTCGACGGTGCCGCAACCGAACAGCACGGGCTCCCCGTCCACCGTGTCCGGGCGGCTCGGGACGTTGTCGGCGATCGGCACGGTGTCCAGATGACCGGCCAGAATCACCCGCGTCGGCAGCCCGCGGTGCGTGCGCGCCAGCACCACGTTCCCGTGCCGCAGCACCTCGAACCCGGTGGTCTGCTCCCGTAATGCCTGCTCGACCAGATCCGCGATCTTGGCCTCGTCGCGCGACACACTGGGCACATCGACGAGGGCGGCAGTCAACTGGATGGGATCGGCGCGCAAATCGAGAGTCACCTCTCGACAGTAGTACGCAGACGGGACCGCACTGCTCGTTCGCCGTCATCGCGGTGATCAACCGGCCGAAGGCTCGCGTTCCGGGCGAAGTCACCACGGTCCACGACAGCATCACCACAGCGAACATCAACCAACCAGCAACGACCTCGACAGACCACCGCCGCCACTCGTTTCCGGATGGCCCACAGCAAATATTACGAATCTGTGACTACGAACCCGGTTGCGGCACATCGTTTTTCGGTTCGATAGCGTTACATCCGCTGCCCAGTTCCGGGCAGCGGCAATATGGAGGGGCTCTACACAATGAAGTTCGGAAAGATCACTACCGCCGTTTTCCTCGCGGTGACCGCGGTGGGTATCACCGCCGCTACCGCGAACGGTCAGCCCGCCGTGGCGACCGAGCAGCCGGCCGTGGTGGCTTCAGGGGGCGTGACTTCGGGTGCCGTGCACGGCATCAACTACAACACCACGGTCTCGCCCGCGGACAAGACCATCACCTGGGCCGTCGACAGCGGCCGCTTCCAGGTCACCCCGGACGGCTCCGCGGTGGCCCTGGTCGCCGCTGACGGCGTGACCGTCGACCAGGTCGCGCTGCGCTCCGAGGTCGCCGGCCTGCCCATCGCGGTGGCCCCGGAGATCAGCCAGGACGGCCGCACCGTCACGCTGGCCGCGTCGATGACGCCCGAGGACACCGCCAAGCTGGCGAACGTGGCGGAGCTGAAGGACATCAGCTCCTACGACCGGCTGATGGCACAGGTCAACAAGAACCTGCCCGGCATCGTCATCGGCGGCATCATCGGCTCGTTCATCCCGTTCCTGTGGCTGATCACCATCCCCGCCGGCATGGTCATCGGCGGCTACGTGATGGGCGGCCAGGAATTCCTGGACGCCGTCACCGCCTTCGCCACCGGCCAGCCGTGATCTGAGGCAGTAACACCATGAAGGGTGCGCGGACGATTTTGTCCTGTGTCTTATAAACATATACCAGCCCACGA
>NZ_JBHXMY010000296.1:0-7257 GCF_042720195.1 Nocardia sp. NPDC058497
TCTGGGCCGCTCACTCCGCCCCCCGCCCCGGCCCCCCCGGCGTCGGCGTCGACGACGACTTCTTCGCCCTCGGCGGCAACTCGCTGGTCGCCACCCAGGTCGCCGCCCGCCTGAGCAAGGCGCTCGACGCCGAGGTCGGCGTGCGCACCCTGTTCGAGGCGCCCACCGTCGGCGCGCTCGCGGCCCGGGTGGAATCGCACGCGGGCACCGGCGTGCGCGCCGAGCTGACCGCGCGTCAGCGTCCCGAGCACCCGCCGCTGTCGCTCGCCCAGCAGCGCATGTGGTTCCTCAACCGCTTCGACCTCGGCGACACCGGCGACGCGGGCACCTACAACATCCCGGTCGCCGTCCGCCTGCAGGGCCTGCTCGACCTGCCCGCGCTGCGCGGCGCGGTCGCCGACGTGATCGCGCGGCACGAGTCGCTGCGCACGGTCTACCCCTCCTACGACGGCACCGCCTTCCAGAAGGTCCTCGCCGCCGCTGTTTCCATCCCCGAAGTGGAACTCGTCGAGGCTGTGTCCGATCTCGGGGCTCCCGAGGGCCCTGCGTGGTCACGCTCCGCTACCTCCTCCGGGCCCGCCGCTCGCCCCGGCGAGACCGACATGGCGACCTCGCTCTACGAGTTCGCCCGCCGCGGTTTCGACGTCACCGCGCACGCCCCGGTCCGCCTGCGGGTCTACGAGCTCGGTGAGCGCGAGCACGTGCTGGTGATGGTGGTCCACCACATCGCCGCCGACGGTTTCTCGCTGCGCCCGCTGGTGCGCGACCTGATGACCGCCTACGTGGCGCGCACCGCCAACGCCGAACCCGGCTGGCCGCCGCTCGAGGTGCAGTACGTCGACTACGCGCTGTGGCAGCGCGAAACCCTCGGCGAGGAGACCGACCCCACCTCGCTGATCTCCGAGCAGCTCGACTACTGGCGCGGCGCGCTCGCCGATCTGCCCGACGAGCTGCGCCTCGGTCACAAGTCGCGGCCCGCGCAGGCCACCTACCAGGCGGGCACGCACCGCTTCGAGGTGCCCGGCGAGCTGGTCGACGCGCTGAACCGGGTCGCCCACGAGCACGGCACCACCCTGTTCATGGTGGTGCACAGCGCCTTCGCCGCGCTGCTGTCGCGGCTGTCGGGCACCGAGGACATCGCCGTCGGTATTCCCGTCGCCGGTCGTGGCGAGCAGGCGCTCGACGACCTGGTCGGCATGTTCGTCAACACCCTGGTGCTGCGCGCCCGGGTCGACCCCGCGGTCTCCTTCACCGACCTGCTCGGTCAGGTTCGCGAGAACGACCTGGCCGCCTTCGCGCACGCCGACGTGCCGTTCGAGCGCCTCGTCGAGGTGCTCAACCCGGCCCGCTCGCAGGCGCGGCACCCGCTGTTCCAGGTGATGCTCTCGTTCCAGAACCTGGGCCGCACCACCCTGGAACTGCCCGGCCTCACCGTTTCCGAGCTGGGCATCGACCAGCACGTGGCCAAGTTCGATCTGCAGCTGGCGCTCAGCGAGGTGCCCGCCGACGACGACAGCCGCATGGAGGCCGAACTCGTCTACGCCACCGACCTTTTCGACGCCGGCTTCGCCGCCACCTTCGGCGCGCGCCTGCTGCGCGTGCTCACCGGCATCGTGGCCGACCCGTCGGTCGCCGTCGGTGACATCGAACTGCTCGACGCCGCCGAGCGCACCCTGGTGCTGGACCGGTGGAACGACACCGAATTCGCCGTCGACGCCGCGCTGAGCACCCCCAGCGACGACGACCCGGCCACCCTCAACGCCCTGTTCGAGGCGCAGGTCGCACGCACGCCCGACGCGACCGCGCTCACGTTCGAGGGGACGAGTCTGTCCTACGCCGAGTTCGCGGTGCGGGTGCGTCAGCTGGCGCGCTGGCTCAAGGACGCCGGTGTCGGCCCGGAATCGTATGTGGCCCTCGGTATGCGGCGCTCGATCGACCTGCTGGTCGGCATGTACGCCGTGTCCGCCGCCGGTGGCGCGTACGTGCCGCTGGACCCCGATCACCCGGCCGAGCGCATCGAGCACATCCTCGACACCGCCCAGCCGGTGTGCGTGCTGACCTCCGGTGAGAGCCTGCCCGGCGTGGCCGGTCGTGAGGTGCGTATCGATCAGCTCGACCTGTCCGGCCAGTCGGCCGAGCCGGTCACCGACGCCGACCGGCATCGCCCGCTGCGCTCGGACAACACCGCCTACGTCATCTTCACCTCCGGCTCGACCGGTCGGCCCAAGGGTGTCGCGGTCAGCCATGCCGCGATCGTCAACCGCCTGGTGTGGATGCACGCCGCCTACGGCCTTGCCGCCGACGACGTGGTGCTGCAGAAGACGCCCGCCACCTTCGACGTGTCGGTGTGGGAGTTCTTCTGGCCGCTGCAGGTCGGCGCGCGCCTGGTCGTGGCCAAGCCGGACGGGCATCGCGACCCGGCCTACCTGGCCCGCCTGATCGCGGCCGAGCAGGTCACCACGGTGCACTTCGTGCCGTCGATGATGGCCGTGTTCGTCACCGAACCCCTTGCCGCCGACTGTGTCTCGCTGCGCAATGTGTTCGCCTCCGGTGAGGCGCTGCCGTCGCCCACCGCACAGCGCCTGCGCGAGCTGACCGGCGCCGCGCTGCACAACCTGTACGGCCCCACCGAGGCCGCGGTCGACGTGACCTATCACGAGGTCACCGACGCCGACACCGACACCGTGCCGATCGGCGCGCCGGTGTTCAATACCCGTCTGTACGTGCTGGATTCGCGGCTGCGGCCCGTTCCGGTCGGTGTCGCGGGTGAGCTCTATCTCGCGGGCGTGCAGCTGGCCCACGGTTATGTGGGTCGCCCCGACCTCACCATGGACCGCTTCGTCGCCGACCCGTTCGCGCCCGGCGAGCGCATGTACCGCACCGGTGACCTCGTCACCTGGACCGCGGACGGCGAGCTGGAGTACCTGGGTCGCACCGACTTCCAGGTGAAGCTGCGTGGTCTGCGTATCGAGCTCGGCGAGATCGAGTCGGCGCTCACCGCGCTGCCGCAGATCGCCCAGTCGGTGGTCGTGGTCCGGGCCGACGAGCGCACCGGAGACCAGCTGGTCGCCTACGTCATCCCGCAGCAGGGCTCGATCGTGGACACCGACGCGGTCAAGGACGCCCTCGGCGCCGAACTGCCGGTGTACATGGTGCCCGCCGCGTACGTGGTGCTGAACGCCTTCCCGCTCAACGCTTCCGGCAAGCTGGACCGCAAGGCGCTGCCCGCGCCGGTGTTCGCCGCGCGCACCTTCCAGGCGCCCGTCACTCCGGTGCAGCAGATCGTCGCCGCCACCTTCGCCGAGGTGCTCGGCGCGGGACAGGTCGGCCTCGACGACGACTTCTTCGAGCTCGGCGGCAACTCGCTCGTGGCCACCAGGGTCGCGGCGCGCCTGTCCGAGGCGCTCGACACCCAGGTGCCGCTGCGCGCGCTGTTCGAGGCCTCGACCGTGGCCGCGCTGGCGGCCCGCGTGGAGACCGCCACCGGTCGCGGCGGGCGCATCCCGCTGGTGCCGCAGCCGCGTCCCGAGCTGGTGCCGCTGTCGCAGGCCCAGCAGCGGATGTGGTTCCTCAACCGCTTCGACAACCGCACCGCCGTCAACAACATCCCGGTCGCGATCCGCCTCACCGGTGACCTCGACGTCGACGCGCTGGAAGCCGCGATCGCCGATGTGACCGCGCGGCACGAGTCGCTGCGCACCTTCTACCCCGAGGTCGAGGGCGCCGGCTACCAGCAGGTCCTGCCCGCCGACGAGGTCCGCTTCGCGCTGCCCGCCCAGCCGGTCACCGCGAACGAGGTCGTCGCCCGCGTCGTGGAACTGGCGGGCGTGCACTTCGATGTCACCCGCGAGGTGCCGTTCCGCGCGAGTCTGCTGCGCGTCGACGAGCGCAGTGCCCATGGCGGTGCGGCCGAAGCCCCCGCGTGGTCACGCTCCGCTACCTCCTCCGGGGCTACCGGCCGCACCGAGCATGTCGCGGTGCTGGTCATGCACCACATCAGCGGTGACGGTTTCTCGCTGCGCCCGCTGCTGCGCGATGTCGTCGTCGCCTACACCGAGCGAGTCCGCGGCGAGGTCCCCGCGTGGGCCCCGCTCGAGGTGCAGTACGCGGACTACACGCTGTGGCAGCGTGAGGTGCTCGGTGAGGAGTCCGATCCGGAGTCGGTCGCCGCGAGCCAGATCGCCTACTGGACCGAGCAGCTGCGTGATCTGCCCGACCAGATCGAGCTGCCCGCCGATCGGCCGCGTCCCGAGATCGCCACCAATGCCGGTGACCTGTACCGCTTCTCGGTCGACGCCGGTCTGCACCAGGCGCTGACCGAGATCGCCCGCGCGCACGGCGTCACCCTGTTCATGGTGATGCACGCGGCGCTGGCCACCTGGGCCGCGCGCCTGTCCAACAGCACCGACATCGCGATCGGCACCCCGATCGCGGGCCGTGGCGAGCGCACCCTCGACGACCTCGTCGGCATGTTCGTCAACACCCTGGTGCTGCGCAGCGAGGTCGACCTCGGCGGCAGCTTCGGCGACCTGCTCGACCAGGTCCGCAAGGTCGACCTGTCGGCCTTCGCCAATGCCGACGTGCCGTTCGAGCGACTCGTCGACGTGCTCAGCCCCACCCGCTCGCAGGCACACCACCCGCTGTTCCAGGTGGCGCTGACCTTCGAGGCGGCCACCGCCGCCGACACCGGCACCGTCGCCCTGCCGGGCCTGGACCTGAATGTCGTCGACTTCGACCCGGGCACAGCGAAATTCGACGTGCAGCTGACCGTGGGCGAAGCCGCCGACGGCTCGCTGTCGATGTCGTGGAACTACGCCACCGATCTGTTCGACCCCGAGACCGTCGCCGCTTTCGGCGACCGCCTCATCCGCGTCCTGCGCAGCGTCGCCGAGAACCCCGACGTGATCGTCGGCGACATCGACCTGCTCGGCGAGGCCGAACAGCGCGACGTCGCCCAGCGCTGGGTGTCCTCCGGCGCCGATGCCATCGCCCTGCCGGTCATCCACGACGCCAGCACCCCGGCCGGTCACCGCCGCGGCCTGTTCGGCAACAAGCACACGACGCTGGTCGACTTGTTCGACGCGGCCGCCGCGGCCTACCCGGACCGCATCGCCGCCAAGTTCGGCGTCGAATCGCTGACCTACGCCGAGCTCGACCGGCGCGCGAATGTGCTGGCGCGCAGGCTGATCGCCGACGGCGCCGGCCCGGAGTCGCTGGTCGCGGTTATCCTGCCGCGCTCGCTCGACCTGGTCGTCGCGCTGCTGGCCGTCGTCAAGACCGGTGCCGGTTACGTGCCGGTCGATCCGACCTACCCGGCCGAGCGCATCGCCTACGTGCTCGAGGATTCCCGCCCCACCAGCGTTGTCCTCGATTCCACCGTCCAGGTGACGGTGCCGGCTGACCTGCCCTCGGTGGTGCTCGACGGTTTCGCCGTGGAGACCGGCAATATCGAAGACGCCGACGACCTGCCGATCACCGACGCCGACCGGCTGGCCCCGCTCTCGCCGGACAATGTCGCCTACGTCATCTACACCTCCGGCTCGACCGGCCGTCCCAAGGGCGTCGCCGTCGCGCATCGGAACGTGGTGCGCCTGTTCGCCAATACCGACCGCGACTTCGGCTTCGGCCCGCGCGATGTGTGGACGCTGTTCCACTCCTACGCCTTCGACTTCTCGGTGTGGGAGCTGTGGGGTCCGCTGCTGTTCGGCGGCTCGCTGATCGTCGTCGACTACTACACCTCGCGCTCGCCCGAGCAGTTCCTGGAGCTGCTGCGGGTCGAGCAGGTGACGGTGCTCAACCAGACGCCGTCGGCGTTCTACCAGCTCGCCGAGGCCGACCGGATCGCCGGACCCGGCCTGGAACCGCTGGCCCTGCGCTACGTCGTCTTCGGTGGTGAGGCCCTCGAGCTGCGCCGCCTGTCGGATTGGGTTGCCCGCCACGGTGACAGCTCGCCGACGCTGGTCAACATGTACGGCATCACCGAGACCACGGTGCACGTGTCGTTCCGCGCGCTCGACGCGAAAACCATTGCCGCCGCAGCCGGTTCGGTCGTCGGCCGGGCCATCGCGGGCCTCGGCGTGTACGTGCTCGACAACCGGCTGCGCCCGGTCCCGGTCGGTGTCGCGGGTGAGATGTATGTCGCCGGACCGCAGTTGGCACGCGGCTACCTCGGCCGCCCCGACCTGACCGCGACCCGTTTCGTCGCCAACCCGCTTGCCGGCCCGAACCAGGCAGGCTCGCGCCTGTACCGCTCCGGTGACCTCGCACGCTGGAACCGCTTCGGCGAACTCGAATACCTCGGCCGCGCCGACGACCAGGTGAAGGTTCGCGGCTTCCGCATCGAACTCGGTGAGATCGAAGCCGCCGTGCTGGCGCAGCCGGGCATCGCCCAGGCCGCGGTCATCGTCCGCGAGGACCAGCCGGGTGACCAGCGCATCGTCGCCTACGTGGTCGCCGACGGCGACGCCCAGCCCGACCTCGACGTCGTGCGCAGCGGCGCCGCCGAACAGCTGCCCGCCTACATGGTTCCGGCGGCCCTGGTCCGCCTGGAATGGATCCCGCTGACCGTCAACGGCAAGCTGGACCGCCGCGCGCTGCCCGCCCCCGCGGTGCAGGCCCGTGCCTTCCGCGCCCCGGTCACCCCGGTGCAGGAGACCGTCGCCGCGGTCTTCGCCGACGTTCTCGGCCTGGACCGGGTCGGCGTCGACGACGACTTCTTCGACCTCGGCGGCAACTCGCTCATCGCCACCCGCGTGGTCGCCCGCATCGGCGCCGCGCTCGGCGCCACCGTGCCGGTGCGCACGCTGTTCGAAGCCTCCACCGTGGAAGCCCTCGCGGCCCGGGTGGAATCGCACACCGGCGGCACCGCCCGCGCGGCGCTGGTCGCCCGTGAGCGCACCGAGGGTGAACTGGTGCCGCTGTCGTTCGCGCAGCAGCGCATGTGGTTCCTCAACAAGTACGACACCACTTCCGCCGCCTACAACCTGCCCGTCGCGATCCGCCTGACCGGCGCGCTCGACACCGAGGCGCTGTCGCTGGCACTGGCCGACCTGGTGCGCAGGCACGAGTCG
This sequence comes from Nocardia sp. NPDC058497, assembly GCF_042720195.1. NCBI lineage: Bacteria > Bacillati > Actinomycetota > Actinomycetes > Mycobacteriales > Nocardiaceae > Nocardia > Nocardia sp. NPDC058497. The sequence continues at coordinate 7,071 of NZ_JBHXMY010000296.1, forward strand.
CTGCGCACCCGCTACCCCGAGCACGGCGGCACCCCGGTGCAGCAGATCGTTGCCGCCGAACGTATTTCGCTGGATCTGCGTCCGGTCACGGTCGCGCAGGAGCAGCTGTTCGGCACCGGCACCGAAGTCGTGGCCACCGGGTTAGATGTGGCCGAACAGGTTCCGATGCGCGCCCGCCTGTTCACGG
>NZ_JBHXMY010000297.1:0-7254 GCF_042720195.1 Nocardia sp. NPDC058497
GTGGACAAGATGCCGCTGGTGGAGATCGTCGTCGGCGAGCAGACCAGCGACGAGGCCATCGCCCGCGCCGTCGACTACACCCTCGCGATCAAGAAGACCCCGATCGTGGTGAACGACAGCCGTGGCTTCTTCACCAGCCGGGTCATCGGCCAGTTCATGGACGAGGCCATCGCGCTGGTCGCCGAGGGCGTGCATCCGGCGTCGGTCGAACAGGCAGCCACCCAGGCCGGATACCCGGTGGGCGCGCTGGCGCTGGCCGACGAGATCAATATGAAGCTGGCGCAGAAGATCCGGCGCAGCCTGCGGGAAAACCTGCTCGCCGAGGGCAAGCGCTGGACCGACTCCAAGGCGTACCCGCTCGTCGACGCCATGGTCGACGACTTCGACCGTCCCGGCCGGCTCGAGGGCCGCGGCTTCTACGAGTACGACGCCGACGGCAAGAAGCTCGGGCTGTGGTCCGGACTGGTCGAGAAATACACTCGCGAAGACCACGGCATCCCGTTCATCGACATGCAGGAACGGATGCTGTTCGCCGAATCACTCGACACCGTGCGGTGTTTCGACGAGAACGTGCTGCGCACCGTACCGGACGCCAACATCGGGTCGATCTTCGGCATCGGTTTCCCGGCGTGGACCGGTGGAGTGATCCAGTACATCAACCAGTACGCGGGCGGACTGGCCGGATTCGTCGCGCGGGCCGACGAACTGCGGGCCGCCTACGGTGACCGGTTCGAGGTCCCGGATTCGTTGCGGGCCAAGGCCGCCGCCGGGGAAACTCTCGGCTGAGTGTCATGACGACGGACACGACTTCCCGGCGTCCGGTGCTGCCGGGCGCCGGGGCGAAGGTCACCTCCGCGCGCGGTGTGCGTGGCGACGGCCGGCGAGCGCACCGCAGGCGCGCCGTCGTAGCCGCCGCGCGAGACGTGTTCGTCGCCAGCGGCTATCACGGTGCGCGGATGGAGGAGATCAGCGCCCGCGCGGGGATCAGCAAACCGGTGCTGTACGACCACTTCGCGAACAAGCTGGATCTGTATCTGGCTGTGCTGCAACAGTATCTGGACCGCATGGTCGCCGGCGTCCGCGTCGCTGTCGCCGCCGACACCACGCCGCTGTCCCGCGTGCGCGGCGCGGTGTCGGTGTATTTCGACTTCGTCGACGAGGACCCGGGCGGTCACGTGCTGGTCTTCGAATCGCCGGTCCACAGCGAACCGAGTATCGAATGGCGGGTGCGCAGCGCCATGCGGGCCTGCGCGGATCTCGTTGCCGCCGAAATCCGCGCGGACGGTGTGGCCGCCGCACCCGCCGACATGTACGCCTGGAGCCTGGTGGGCACCAGCCACCTGGCCGCCCGCCACTGGCTCGACGCCGGCCGCCCGATCTCCAAGCAGGACGCCGTCGAGGTCACCGCCGCATTGTGCTGGAACGGGCTGTCCGGCTGTTCGCGCAGGTCCGACCACTGAAACACCCACTGCGAGAAGGAATCGATGTGAACGAGCAGAACGCCGAGATACTGTGTCACCGCGATGGCTCGATTGCCACGGTCACGATCAATCGGCCGCACCGGCTGAACGCCTTCACTCTCGATACGCTCCGGACCACCGCCGCGATGATCGATACCGTCGCCGCGGATCCCGAGGTCCGGGTGATCGTGCTGACCGGCGCGGGCCGGGCGTTCAGCGCGGGCGCCGACATCGCCGACGGTGACCCGGTCGGCGCGGCCACCGTCGACGCGGCCAACGAGGTGACCCGCGCCATCCGCCGTGCTCCACAACCCGTGGTCGCGGCCGTCAACGGTCCCGCCGTCGGCGTCGGCTGCTCATTCGCCCTCGCGGCCGACATCATCGTCGCGCGGACCTCGGCCTACTTCTTGCTCGCCTTCGCCGACATCGGGCTCATGCCCGACGGCGGCGCCAGCGTCCTGATCCCGGCTGCCGTCGGACGCGTGCACGCCATGCGGATGGCGTTGCTGCCCGACCGGATTCCCGCACCGGCGGCGCTGGCACAGGGCATGATCACCGCGGTCGTCGACGACGCCGACTTCGACACCGAGATCAACCGGGTGACAACACGTCTGGCCGCCGGCTCGGCGGCCGCGCAGGCGCGGATCAAGCACGCGATCAATGCGAGCACGTTGACAGGTCTCGCCGACGGCCTCGAACTCGAACGCATCGGACAGACCATCCTGCTGGCCGGCGCCGACTACGCCGAGGGCGTGGCCGCATTCCAGGACAAGCGCCCACCGCGATTCGGCACCGGTTAGGCGACCGCGCCGGTCACCGATCTGACCGGCGCGCCAGTGTCGGCCTCCTCGCGCCAGGCTCATTGACGACCTCAGGCAGGAACTCGCTCCCTGCCTGACCGCTTGTCAAGACGAGACGTACCGTTCCGCTGTCGGATAGGATCTGTGCCCATGGACAGAACCACGCCGGACCGCACCCGCCGCAGCGAGCGCTCCCGGGTCGCGATCCTCGACGCCACCCGCGAACTCATCGGCGAGGTCGAGTACGCGAAGCTGACGATCGAGGCCATCGCGGCGCGCGCCGGGGTCGGCAAGCAGACGATCTACCGGTGGTGGCCGTCCAAGGGCGCCGTGGTCTTCGACGCCCTGCTGGCCGCGAGCGAGAATCCCGACGGCGGCGGTATCGAATTGCCGGACACCGGCGATATCGGCACCGACCTGACCACGGTGCTGCGCGCGACCGCCGCCGAGTTCGCCGATCCCGCGTTCGCCGCCCCGATCCGGGCGTTGACGACCGAGATCCTCAACGATCCCGACCTCGCCGCCGTCTATCGCGAGCGCATGGACGAACCGATGCGTGCGGCCAAGAAGCGCCGCCTGGAGAGTGCGCAGCGCGTCGGCCAGATCCGCGCCGACGCCGATCTGGATCTGATCGTCGACATGCTCTACGGACCGCTGACCCAGCGATGGCTACAGCGTTCGGGTCGTCTCGACGACGAGTTCGCCGACGCCCTGGTCGCCGCGGTGCTGCGCTCCTTCGGCCCCGCCTGACTCGATGCGACGAGATGCCGGTACTCAATCTTGTGGATATCTCTGACGATTCGTCGAATGGTGCAGAGGAAGGCCAAAACCTGCGCGGACTATGATTGGTTCCGGAGTTTCCTGTGATCTGATCGAGATGTCCCCGAGATGGGGATGTTTCACAGAATGCAATCGAGGAACTGTATGAACTCCAGAACTGCCCGTCCGCTCGCCGTCGCCGCGTTGGTGCTGTCCGCGGGCGCACTGAGTGTCGGTACCGCCACCGCGGCTTCGCCTGCCCCCGTTGCGGGTTCGGTGGAAGTCTGCCTGCCCCTCCCGCATATCGGCCCGCTCGAGCTGGCGCTGTGCCTGTAACCGGCTAGCTGAAGTGCCTCCGGCGGTGGTGGAAACCGTTCGCGGTGAGCAGGATTGCGCGGTTCTGCCCCGGATCCGCCACCGCCGGAGGGCAGGTGGGTAGGTCGAACCGCCCGGTGGCGTTGTCGGAACCCATCATTGATCCGGATTTCCGTTGCGGTTTATCACAAGCGAAGGCCGGACGGTGGTTGTTACTTCAACGGTAGATTGGGGCCTTGCCCAGTGATCTGGGTTGGGAAGGATTCATCATGGCTGTCTCACAATCCATTGCGCCGTTCTTGACCGCAGCGGGCCGTCCGGTATCGAACCCCTTGAAGGATGTGCGGACGATATCCCGTCAGATGGTGGGTCATTTCATCGAGAATGTCGTGCCGTGCGCGACACTCCCCGGCGAAGTACTCGACGGTGATGTCACCGCGGTGACCCGGGTGTGTCTGGAGCTGACCAGGGGCGTACTCGACGGCCGGGACCTCCCGGGGCGGCTGGAGCGAATCCAATCCGCGGCCGCCGACTGGGCGCGGGAGGGCATCCCGATCGACACCATTCACAATGCCGTGCACGAAGGCTTCAAACTCGGTTTCGACCTCGTCACCGCCGGTGTCACCAACCAGGACCACGAGACGGTCGTCGGTGTGGCCCGGCGGCTGACCGACATCCAGAACATGATCACCTCGGCGGTATCGCTGGCCTATGTGCGCGAACTGCGCTCGGTCGTCAGTGAGCATCACACCGCCGTCCATACGCTGACCTCGGCATTGCTCGGTGGTCAGAACACCTCGACGATGGCCAGGGAATGCGGCATCACCGTCGCCGACAACTATCACGTCGTCGCGCTGGCGCTGCCGCCCCATGTCGAGGAATTCATCCCGTCCCTCGACGGCAATGTGGTTGCCCGGCGCAAGCTGCGGCGCGTGCAGGCCGAGCTGGCGAACCGGTGCGTGGGCAAGGTGCTGTCGCTGTTGAGCGTCGACGGCCTCACGCTGCTGCTCCCCACCTCGGAGTTCTCCGAACTGGAGCTGGACGAGTTGATCGCCGGATTGTCCGACGCGGCCCAGGTTCCGGTGCGCGCCGTGACGACGACCGCGGTACCGGCGGAAATCCCGCGTGCGGCAGAACAGGTCCATGAACTGGTCGAAATAGTGGATCGGCTCGGTGGACCGAGCAAGGTCTATCGTCCGCATCAACTGGCATTCGAATACCAGCTGACCAGGCAGGGCCCGGCCCGCGATTACCTGAGTTCGGTCGTCGATTCCCTCGAAGCGCATCCGGAACTGCTGCAGACGCTCGAGGTGTACATGGCGACGAATTTGCAGCGTTCGCGGACCGCGCGCGAGTTGTTCATCCACACGAATACGGTGGACTACCGATTGAAGCGCATCGGCCAGCTGACCGGCTTCGATCTGAACGATGTCACCGGTTTGTGTTATCTGCGCGCGGCGCTGCTGATCCGCGCGCATCGCGGACTCGGCAAGCCGGAGAACCTGCGCGCCGAGGGTGAGACCAGTTCTCGCGCAGGGTGATTCGCGCGGATACCAGGCGGCGGACTACGCCGCGCGGACGTTGACCGTGGTGTCGGTGCTGGGAAAGTCGAACACACGCAGCCGCCCGGTCACCAGGTCGACCGTGTCGGCGATCACGCGTCCGGCGCGGTGTGCACCGCCGGCGAAACTCGTGCTGATCACGCGGTAGCTGCGACGCGGGGTGATCACGATGTCACCCGATTCCAGCAGTCCGGCCGAGGTGGGCGCGCCGGGGCGACTGTCGGCCGTCTCGGTGCGGCGATTGACGCCGAGCAAACTCAACACTGTGATTGTCTCCCGTTGTGTACGTCGCGGAATCCGCGTCCCGTCGCCGGTTCCGCGAACGGGTATCGAGATCTTTTACCCACGGGCAGTGCACGGGAAACCGTCGAAAATCCGCGGTCCGTTCCCGATGAGCGGGAAGACACGCGGGCGCTGACATCCGCCAGGTCATACGGTGAGTTTCATGACGGCCACACTCCAGCCCGACGACGCCTCGACGCACCTCGCGCGGTTGGCGGCGATCGAGTCGATCACCGCGCTCAAGCACCGCTACTTCCGCGCCTGCGACGCCAAGGACCCCGAAGGGTTCCGCGACTGTTTCGTCGCGGTCGGCTCGGCACTGGACTACGGCGAGCTCGGATCTATGGACGCCGACGGCATGGCCGCCGTCTTCGCCTCGATCGCCCTGCGGCAGGTGGACGGCAAGCACGCGATCCTCGACATGCACCACGGCGTGCACCCCGACATCACGGTGCGCGCGGATGGCACCGCGAGTGGCCGGTGGACGCTGCGGTTCCGCCAGGTCAACCTGATCGAGCGCACCGAAACCGTCGCCACCGGCGAATACACCGACGAATACCGGGTGGAGGACGGCCGCTGGAAGATCGCGACGTGCACATTCCAGCGGTTGTGGGCGATCACCAGGCCGCTCGACGACGCCTGCCGGATCGCGCAGTAGGGCAGGGGCATGTCGAAGATCGCTCTGGTGACCGGCGCCAGCCGTGGCGTCGGCAAGGGAATCGCGCTGGCGCTCGGCGCCGCGGGATGGACCGTGTATCTGACCGGGCGGGGCAGCGCGGGTGACGGTGGGCCGCTGGAAGTGGCCGCCGCCGAGGTGAGCGCCCGCGGCGGCACCGGCATCGCCGTGCGGTGCGACCATCGTGACGACGCGCAGATCGCCGCGCTATTCGCCCGCATCGCCGCCGAACAGGACGGACTCGATCTGCTGGTCAACAACGCGTGGGCCAACCCCGACGGTTTCGCCGGCTTCAGCGACCCGTTCTGGCGGCGGCCAGTCGGTGACTGGGACACGCTGATCGGCGTCGGCCTGCGCGCGCACTATGTCGCCTCCGTCGAGGCGGCGCGGCTCATGGTCGCGCGCGGCAGCGGCGTCATCGCCAATATCTCCTCGTTCGGCACCCGCGGCTATCTGCACTCGGTGCTGTACGGCATGTCGAAGGCGGGGCTGGACAAGATGGCCTGCGACATGGCTGTGGAACTACGCGGGACCGGCGTGAGCACCCTGTCGCTGTGGCCCGGGATCGTGCGCACCGAGCAGGTGCTGGCCATGGGTGTCGAGGACATCGAGGGGTTCCCGATCGCGGGTGCGGAGACGCCGGAATTCGTGGGCCGGGTCGTCCTGGCGCTGGCCACCGATCCCGAGATCGGCACCCGCAGCGGCAGCACGGTGATCACCGCCGAGGCGGCCGTGGAGTACGGGATCACCGACATTGATGGAGGACAGCCGGTATCGCATCGCGAGGCCTTCGGCGGCGGCGCGGTCTTCGGCGTCCGGTGAGAAAGGGATCTTTGATGGAGCTTTCGGGCAAAGTAGTGCTGGTCACCGGTGGAGCGCGCGGTCTGGGCGCGTCCTTCGCCCACGGGATCGTCGCCGCGGGCGGCAGCGTCGTGATCGGTGACCTCCTGGACGAGGACGGCGCCGCCGTCGCGGGCGAGCTGGGGGAGCGCGCCCGGTTCGTCCACCTCGATGTCACCGACCCGGCGTCGTGGCAGCACGCCGTCGACACCGCTGTCGGTGCCTTCGGGACACTGACCGGCCTGGTGAACAATGCCGGGGTGACCGCATCGGGTGTGCCGTTGGTCGAGGAGCCGCTCGAGACGTTCCAGCGGGTGATCCAGGTCAACCTGGTATCGGTGAACATCGGCATCCACGCGGTGGTGCCTGCGCTGCGGGCCGCCGGTGGTGGTTCCATCGTCAATATCTCCTCGGCCGCCGGGCTGGTCGGCCTGGCGCACACAGGTGCCTACGGCGCGGCCAAGTGGGGTGTGCGCGGGCTCACCAAGGTCGCCGCGGTCGAGCTCGCGCGCGACCGGATCCGGGTGAACTCGGTACATCCCGGTATCTGTCTCTTATAC
>NZ_JBHXMY010000298.1:0-1901 GCF_042720195.1 Nocardia sp. NPDC058497
TTTTCGTGCAATCCGGCCCCTACCAGTCAGTTTTCCGACTGCACAGCGGCGAATCGCACGAAAATGCCGGACGGATCAAATCAGCTCGGCGTCCAACTCGACCTCGGCGACGCCGGCCAGTGCCTTGCTGACCGGGCAGCCGTTCTTGGCGGCGGTGGCCGCGGTGTAGAAGCCCTCGGCGTCGAGCCCGGCCGCGACGGCGCGCACGGTCAGCTTGATCTTGCTGATCTGGAACCCACCGGCCGGGTCCGGCGCGAGGGTGACGTCGGCGGTGACATCCAGGCTTTCCGGAGTGCCGCCCGCATTGGCGATCTCGGCCGAGAGCGCCATCGAGTAGCACGACGAATGCGCCGCCGCGATCAGCTCTTCCGGGCTGGTGCCCTCGGCGACCTCGGCAGCGCGGCGCGGGAAGGTCACATCGAACTTGCCCGCACCGGAGCTGACCAGTTCGACCTGGCCGGAACCGTCCTGCAGTCCGCCTGCCCAGAGGGTGCGTGCGCTACGAGTCGGCATGGCAATCCTTTCGATTCGGTGGGTGTTGCGTCCGGTGACGAACCTACTCGGATCCCGGACGGAGTTCGGCGTCTCAGGCGGCGCCGGTGACCTCGTCCAGCCGTTCCAGCATCTCCGGCCAGACCTGCTGGTGCAGGTCACGGATGGCGGCGGTGGGGAAGCCCGAGTGGCGCAGGCGCAGCCGGATGCCGCGTGGCTGCTTGAGGAATTCGGCGGCGACCACGGTTTCCACGCCGTCGGTGGCCGCGGTGACCCAGGTGAATTCGATCCGGCGGTCCTGTTCCAGCAGCAGGATGCGGCCGTAATGCGGGTTGCGCTTGTCGGCCGAGCCGGTGTCGAAGTAGAGCGGCTCGTTCACGGCGGGGCGCATGAGGACCGATCCGGGAACGGCCAGCCACAGGTCGAGGCCCTGGGTCCAGGCCGCGTAGAGCAGGCTGGGCGAGGCTTTCATCACGCGCTCGACCGTGAGCTCGTGCGGTCGCGCAGACAGGTCCGGGGGGCGAACTGGCTGGTCCATCAGCCGACCTTACCGGCCCGGACCGGCCGATCACCGCATCGGGTGTGCGACAGCGTCACTCGGGGTTGGTGACGCGGGCGAGCACGATCCCGCCGAGGATCAGCGCCAGTGCCAGCATGCGGCCCGCGCTGAGCGGATCCTTGTGGACAAGGACGCCGAGGCTGATCGCGCCGAGCGCGCCGATTCCGGTGAACCCCGCGTAGGCGGTGCCGACCGGGAGGGTGTGCATGGCTCGCGAGAGCAGGTACACCGCGAGCGAGCCGAGGGCGATGCAGAGCAGGGTCGGGCCGAGTTTGGTGAAGTTCTCGGTGGGTTTGATGGTCTGCGACCAGATGATCTCGACGAGACCGGCGAGACCGAGTACTACCCAGCTCATTTCACGTAGTCCTTTGCGAGCAGACGAACTTCGGTCAGCGCGGCGGCGAGCGAGGCCTCGTGCGCGTCGCGCAGGTGGGCCAGGTTCGGGTCCTGTACGGCGTTGGCGAGTTCGGCGTGGACGAACACGGCGTCGGTGACGGCGAAATGGCCTGCGAAGAAGTCGCGCAGGTAGCGCTCCTGGTAGTCGTAGGCCGCCTTCGGCGCACCGGGCGAGTAGGCGCCACCGCGGGCGCCGACTACCACGAACCTGCGCTCCCCCAGCGACATTCGCGGGAAGGTGATCTGGTCGAGCCAGGCCTTGAGCGCGGCGGGGATCGAGTAGTTGTACATCGGGGTCCCGATGAGGATCACGTCGGCGGCGAGTGCCTGTGCGAGCAGTGGTTCGACGATCTTCCAGGCGGTCTTCGCCGCGGGGGTCACGGCCAGCTCGGGGAGCAGATCGAGGTCGGTGCTGCCCGCGGCGAGGACGGCGTCGCAGAGTTCGGTCCAGCCC
>NZ_JBHXMY010000298.1:1911-7249 GCF_042720195.1 Nocardia sp. NPDC058497
GCGGGGCTGCGCGGCCGTCGGGGGGGCGGGTGCGGGGCGCGCCGCGCGGCGGTGCTGTGGGGGGGCGCGCTGCCGCCCCCCCCCGCCGCCCGTGCTGGGGGGGGCGCGCCCCGGTCAGGTCTCGGTAGGTGTACTCGCCGTCCGGTGCCTCGGCGCGCCAGGCCTGGACGAATTCCGCGCCGAGCCTGCGGCTCAGCGACCGGGTGCGAGCGCTGGCGTCGAGGTGCAGCAGGTGTGTCATGGTCGAGCCTTCCATAAATGGACAACATGTCCGGTTGCCATGTCTCGACGATAGAACACAAGTGGACAGCTTGTCCACATATTCGTTTCTGGGCTACAGTCGACATCATGGAGCCCCGATCCGACCTGCTCACCGGCACGGCGCTGGACGCACCGCAGCCCGCCGAGCGCACCGACGCGGCCCGTAACCGGGCGAAGGTGCTGGCGGCGGCCGCCGAACTGTTCGCCACCCGCGACCCGCGCACGGTCACCATGGACGACATCGCGAAGGCGGCGGGCGTCGGCCGCGGCACCCTCTACCGCCGCTACCCCGACCGCACCGCGATCGCCGTCGCCCTGCTCGACGAACACGAACGCGCGCTGCAGGAACAACTCCTGCGCGGGGAACCCCCACTCGGCCCCGGCGCGTCACCCGCCGACCGGCTCGCCGCCTTCTATGCCGCGATGGTCGAATTGCTCACGGCCCATGCGCATCTGGTACTCGGGGCCGAATCCGGCGGTGCGCGGTTCGCCACCGGCGCTTACGGATTCTGGTCCGCCCATGTGCGCGCGCTGATCGTCGAAGCTGGTGTCGCGCAACCTGATTCCCTGGTCGATCCTGCCCTCGCGCCCGTGGCAGCCGAGGTCTATCTGCACCAACGCGAACGCGGACTCTCACCCGGCCAGATCACCGAGGGGCTGGCGGCGCTGGCCCACCGCCTGCTCGACCAGTCCTGACCTGTCGGCCCCTGCCGCTACCGTCACGCGGGTGACGACACTTCCTACCGACACCGAAGCCGCTCGATTCTGGGCACTGATCGAAACCGCCTGGGAGCGAACCGGATCCGGGTCGCGCCGCGCTCTCCTCGACGGCGAATTCGACGACGACATCCTCGGCCGATTCGTCGACGCCCTGCGCTCGCTGAGCACCGATTTCACCAGCGCCGAACTGACCGCACTGGACCGGGTCGCCGAACGCGCGCTCTACGACATCGACCGCGCCGACATCCAGGAAATCACCGACGGCTCCGACGACGGCTTCCTCTACGCCCGCGGCTTCATCGTCGCCATGGGCCGCGAGTATTACGAGGCCGTGCGCGCCGACCCGGAAGCCGCGCTGCCGGACGCCGAGTCCGAGGAGATGTGTTACTTCTTCGCCCACCTGCACGACAAGCTCTACGGCGATTTCCCGGACACGGGTTCGGGCATCTCGCGCGAGACCGCATCGAACCCGGCCGGGTGGTCCTGAGAATCAGGTCAGGTCGCGGCGGGTCATCAACCAGATGGTGCCGCCCGCGAAGGCCAGTACGTAGGCGGTGAGCAGGGCGAGGGACTCGCCGCGGGTGAGGATGTCGAGGACGCCGGGGGTAGCCGGGCCGCTGACGGTGCGCATCGCGCCTGCCAGGGATCCGGCGGCGGTTCCCGGCAGCAGGTCGGTGAACGTCTCGATGGGACCGAAGATGGCTGCCACGCCGCGCAGCAGGTTCTCGACGACGAGCACCCAGACCAGGCCGAGGCCGACCGCGAGGGCGGGGCCGCGCGCGATGGCGCCGATCAGTGCGCCCGCCAAGGTCCACATGCTCAGAATGGCTGTGCCGGAGATGATTCCGAGAAGCGATCGCTCCAGGGATGGCAAGGTGAGCGGCTGACCCTCACTCACCGCGATGAGCGAGGCGACGCCAAGGTCGACGGCGAACGCCACGCAGACCAGGGCCACCACCACGACCACCAGGCTCACGAGCAGGCCGCCGACCGCTGCCGGGCGGCTCGGTCCCTGGGTGAACACGGTTTTCCAGGTTCCCCAGCCGTACCCGCTGCCGACCGCGAGCGCGCCCAGGATGAGCATCAGCGCGCCGCCGAACATCGCCATGCCCTGGGTGAAGACCTCCGGGACGGCGGCGGGCATGAGCTGGCCGAGCAGGACGTCGCGGGGCAGACCGTCCGACATGGCGCCGCTCTCGCCGGAGGTGTAGGCGAGGTAGTTGAACAGGTAGGCGAAGGTCAGGTTCAGCAGGACCCACACGCCCAGCACGATCCAGAACGCCGGCCAGCGACCGAGCCGCACCGACTCCGCGCGCATACTCGTCCACAGATCTCTTGTCACATCGGTCATTTCGCGACCTCCATAGCCGTCATCTCGAAAAAGACTTCTTCCAGGGATTTCTCGTCGACGCGCAGTTCCAGCAGGTCGGCGCCCGCCGAGACCACGGCGCGGGCCACCACCGGCGCCATCGCGGCAGACGTTTCGACCCTGATCCCGTCCGCGCTCGCCCGTGCGGGAGCGACGGTGCGAATCGCGTCGAGGGCGATGTCGGCGGGTTCGGCGCGCACCAACAGTGCTGCGGCGCCGCGCAATTCGGCGACGGTCGATTCGGCGAGCAGCCTGCCGCCGGAGATCACGCCGACGCGGTGACAGATCTCCTGCACCTCGGCGAGCTGGTGACTCGACAGCAGCACGGTGCGCCCGTCGGCCGCGAGATCGGTGATGAGCGTGCGCATTTCGGCCAGACCCGCGGGATCGAGGCCGTTGGTTGGCTCGTCGAGGATCAGCAGGTCCGGGTCGCCGAGCAGGGCGGCGCCGACGCCGAGGCGCTGTTTCATCCCCAGCGAATAGGTGCGGAAGCGGTCGCCTGCCCGGTCGGCCAGGCCCACTCGTTCCAGCGCCTTCTCGACGTCGGCGGTGCCGTGACCGCGGTAGCGCGCCAGCACGCGCAGGTTGTCGCGGCCCGAGAGGTAGGGGTAGAAGCCGGGACCCTCGATAAGGACGCCGATGCGGCGCAAGACCGCCGGGTCGCCCGGTGCGAGGCCGCGCACCCGGGCGGTGCCCGCGCTGGGGCGGATCAGGCCGGCCAGCATGCGCAGGGTGGTGGTTTTGCCGGCGCCGTTGGGGCCGAGGAAGCCGTAGATCTCGCCTGCGGCGACTCGCATGCTCACCGCGTCCACCGCGATGTGCTCGCCATAGCGCTTGGTCAGCTCGTCGGTGACCACGATCGAATCGTTCATGGGAATCAGAATCCGCGCCGATGGGGTGCCGGGGCATCCGTCGCGGAGCGGCTTCGTGACTACGTCGCGCGGACTACTCGCTGTCGTTCCCGACGCTGGATATTCGCCTCGACCGGCCCGCTGACCGGCCGCTGTGGCGCCGCAGGATGGTTCGCACCGGAATTACGGGCGCAGGCCGACGCGGAGGGCGGCCCTACGCAATAGGGTGAGTGAGGTGGGAGCGTCTGCGAAATGGGAGCGTGGCTCGGTCGTTGTGGACTGGGGCCTGGCAGTGGTGGTCGCGGTGATCCAGCTCGCCGGGAGTTCCGGTGCGAATACGCATCAGAGCGGGGTGCGCTCGCTCGACGCGTTCGCGTACCTGTTGCTGCTCGCCGGTCCGATCGCGCTCGGTTTCCGGCGCGTGCTGCCCGAACCGGTGCTGCTGGTCGCCCTGCTCGCGGCGGTGTCGTATGTGCTGCGCGACTACGGCTACGGGCCGATCTTCCTGTCGCTGATCATCGCGTTCCTGACCGCCGCGGTCAACGGATCACGGTGGCGCACATACCCGGTGGCCGCGGTCGGCTATCTGACGATGGTGTGGCCGCTGCCCGCGCTGCTCGGGCGCGACACCGACGCGTGGCAGATCTTCGGCCTGCTGGCCTGGATCGGTGTGCTCGTCGGGATCGCCGAGGGGGTGCGGCAGCGGCGGGCGGTGGTGCTCGCGCGCAGGCAGCGGGCCGAGGCCGCGCGCCGCGACGAGCAGGCGCAGCAGGCCAGGGCCGCCAGCGAGGAGCGGCTCGCCATCGCCCGTGAGTTGCATGATGTTCTCGCGCACAGTCTTTCGCTGATCAATGTGCAGTCCTCGGTGGCCCTGGAGCTGTTCGACCGGAAACCGCAGCAGGCGGCGGCCGCGCTCGCCACGATCAAGACGACCTCCAAAGAGGCGCTGGCCGAGGTGCATACGCTGCTGCATGCCATTCGCAGTGGTGTGGCGGCGGCACCCCCGGTCGAGGAATACGCCGAGCCTGCCGCCGATTCGCCCGCGCCCGTCGCTCCTGTCGCGCCGCCCCGGCCCGCTCCCCGCGCGCCCGCGCCGTCGCTCGATGATCTCGACACCTTGCTCGAGCGCACCAGGGCGACCGGGCTCGATGTCGACACCAAGATCATCGGGACGCCCAAGAAGCTGCCCAGCGTGATCGATGTGGCCGCGGCCAGGATCATCCAGGAATCGCTGACCAATGTGGTGCGGCACGCGCCCGGCGCGGCGGCCGTGATCACCCTGCGCTACACGCCCGAATCGGTCGACATCACCATCGACAACACGCGGCCGACGAGTACCGCGGTGCGCACCGGTGCGGGTGGGAACGGGATCATCGGCATGCGGGAGCGGGCGCACGCGCTCGGCGGGGCGCTCACGGCCGGGCCACGGCCGTCCGGTGGGTTCCGGGTGGCGGCCAGATTGCCTGCCAAACCTGCGGCCACGGCGGCCGAACCGCGCAACAACGCATCGCGTGCCTCCCGCCAATCCGCCTCTGCCGCGGGCTCCGCCACCGGGGGTGCAGGCGCCGGCGCAGGCGGCACGGGCTCCGCGGAGGCTGGCGCTGACGGTAAGGAGGCCAGCGCATGAGCGACCCCGACGACCGGTTCGACGCACGCAAGACGCGCGTGCTGGTCGCCGATGATCAGGCGCTGGTGCGTGGCGGGTTCGTCGCGCTGCTCGACGCCCAGGACGACATCGAGGTCGTCGGCGAGGCCGAGAACGGCGAGCAGGCCGTCCGGATGACCCGCGCGCTCGTCCCCGATGTGGTGCTGATGGACATCCGCATGCCCATCCTCGACGGCCTGGCCGCGACCCGCATGATCGCCGACGAGGCCGCGCTCGCCGAGGTCCGCGTCGTCGTCCTCACCACCTTCGAGCTCGACGAATACGTCTTCGAGGCGATCCGGGCAGGCGCGGCGGGCTTCCTGGTCAAACACACCGAACCCGCCGACCTGCTCCGCGCCGTCCGCGTGGTCGCCGCGGGCGACGCCCTCCTCTCCCCCGGCGTAACCCGCCGCCTCCTCGCCGAGTTCTCCACCCACGCCAAACAACCCCCCCCCCCCCCCCCGGGCGCGCGCACCCGCCCCGCACGCCGGG
>NZ_JBHXMY010000299.1:0-7238 GCF_042720195.1 Nocardia sp. NPDC058497
TCGGCAGCTTCATTTTTTTATACGAGACTGGTGCTCAACTACGGGAAACCCCGCGCCGAAGATCGCGTTTACCCGCTCGCCCCCGCCGGGCTAAATCGGGCATCGCCCGCGCGGTCGTGCGCCCTAGGCGGATTTCACCCGTTTCAGGTGATGCGAGAAATTTACCTGTGTCTCACACGGCCTCGCTCCCGGGTGATGCACAGTTTTTCTCATGACCTCCACCACAGCGCCGAGTACCGCTCGATCCGCGTCACCGGCGTTGGTGCGAACGAACGGTCACCCGGTACACACCGGTTTGTTCGAGGGGTACGGTCCGGGCCGCTTCGCCGACGCCTTCGACGAGATGTTCGACGCGGCGGGTCGGGTGCGGGCTCCGTACAAGGGCATCCACGCCGCGATGGCGGCCAACGACGTCGGCGATCTGGCCAAACGCTCCGACGCGCTGGACCGGGCGTTCATCGACCAGGGCATCACCTTCTCGCTGTCCGGGCAGGAGCGGCCGTTCCCGCTGGATCTGGTGCCGCGGGTGATCGCGGCCGCGGAGTGGGCCAAGCTCGAACGCGGCATCAAGCAGCGGGTCACCGCGCTGGAGTTGTTCCTGGCCGACGTCTACGGCGAGCAGAACATCCTGCGCGATCAGGTGATCCCCAAGCGGCTGGTCACCTCGTGCGAGCACTTCCACCGCGAGGCCGCGGGCCTGGTCCCGCCGAACGGGGTGCGCATCCACGTCTCCGGGATCGACCTGGTGCGCGACGAGCGCGGCGACTTCCGCGTGCTCGAGGACAACCTGCGCTCGCCCTCGGGGGTGTCCTATGTGATGGAGAACCGGCGCACGATGGCCAGGGTCTTCCCCGACCTGTTCTCCTCGCACCGGGTGCGGGCGGTCGGCGACTATCCCGCCCATCTGCTCCGGGCGCTGCGGGCGTCCGCTGCGCCGAACGAGGCCGACCCGACCGTGGTCGTGCTCACCCCCGGCGTGCACAACTCCGCCTATTTCGAGCATTCGCTGCTGGCCAGGCAGATGGGCGTGGAGCTGGTCGAGGGCCGCGATCTGTTCTGCCGCGACAATGTCGTCTACATGCGGACGACGGCGGGTGAGCGCCAGGTCGACGTGATCTACCGGCGTATCGACGACACCTTCCTCGACCCCATGCACTTCCGGCCGGACTCGGTGCTCGGCGTCGCCGGCGTCCTCAATGCCGCCCGCGCGGGCAATGTGGTGATCTCCAGCGCGGTCGGCAACGGCGTCGGCGACGACAAACTCATCTACACCTTCGTGCCGACGATCATCGAGTACTACCTCGGTGAGAAGCCGATCCTGCCCAATGTCGACACCTTCCGCTGCTGGCTCGACGACGAACGCGAGGAGGTGCTCGACCGGGTCGGCGAGCTGGTGGTCAAACCGGTCGAGGGGTCGGGCGGCTACGGCATCGTCATCGGGCCCGATGCGACGCCGCGCGAGCTGGAGGCGATCAAGCGCAAGATCAAGGCAGACCCGCGCGGCTGGATCGCCCAGCCGGTGGTGCAGCTGTCCACGGTGCCGACCAAGATCGGCAACGATCTGGCGCCCCGGCACGTGGACCTGCGCCCGTTCGCGGTCAACGACGGCGAGGACATCTGGGTGCTGCCCGGCGGGCTCACCCGCGTCGCGCTTCCCGCGGGCTCGCTGGTGGTGAACTCCAGCCAGGGCGGCGGCAGCAAGGACACCTGGGTGCTGGCCGGTCGTTCCGGCCAGGTCGACCGGGAGCTGGCGGGCCCGGAACTGGTGAGTGATCCGCCGCAGGCCGATTCGTTCGAGATCGGCCGCGAGCTCAGCGCGCCGCAGGCCAATCAGCAACAGCAGCAACAACAACAGACGCAGCGGCTGATCGGGGAATAATACACATGCTTGCTCGTAACGCCGAATCCCTCTACTGGATCGGCCGATACGTCGAGCGCGCCGACGACACCGCGCGCATCCTCGACGTCGCCGTGCACCAACTGCTCGAAGACGCCACCGTCGACGCCGACCGCACCTCCCGCGTGCTGCTGAAAGTGCTCGGCATCGAACCCCCCGACGGCCTGCGCCTGGATGTGTGGTCGGTGACCGACCTCGTCGCGTTCAGCCACGACCACGGCGTCTCGATCAGCGACTCGATCGGCAAGGCCCGCGAAAACGCCCGTGGCGCACGCGAAGTCACCTCCAGTGAGATGTGGGAATGCCTCAACGCCACCTACAACGGGCTGGCGGCGGCGGAGAAGGCGGCGCGCGGTCTCGGCCCGCACGAGTTCTTCTCCTACATCAAGGACCGGGCCGCGATGTTCACCGGACTGACCGACTCGACGCTCTCGCGCGACGACGGCTACCGGTTCCTGCTGCTCGGCCGGTCCATCGAACGGGTGGACATGATGGTGCGCCTGCTGCTCTCGCGCGCCGGCGACCGTACCTCCTCGCCCGCCTGGGTGACGGTGCTGCGCTCGGCGGGCGCCCACGACACCTATCTGCGCACCCACCGCGGCGCACTCGACGCGGCCAGGGTCGCCGAATTCATCCTGATCGACCGGCTTTTCCCGCGCTCGGTGTTCCACACGCTGCGCGTCGCCGAGGCCTGCCTGACCGAGCTCGACCAGCGGCCGGGCAGTCGCGTCGGCGCGCGGCACGAGGCGCAGCGTGTGCTCGGCCGGGCCCGCAGCGAACTCGAATTCCTGCCGCCCGGTGTGCTGCTGGAGGACCTGCAGAACCGGCTGCTCGCGCTGCAGAAATCGTGCCGCGAGGTGAGCGAGGCCGTGTCCCGCCAGTACTTCCACGCCGCACCGTGGGTGGCGTGGACCGATGTGCGCAGCAGCTCCGACGGGCGTGTGCAGGTGGAGGGGGAGCTGTGAGTTGGCGGATCAGGGTGGTGCACACCACCGGGTATGTCTACGCCGCGCCGGTGACGCGGTCGTTCAACGAGGCCAGGCTGACCCCGCGCGCGGACAGCAGGCAGAACGTGATCCTCAATCGCGTCGAAACCGTGCCCGCCACCAGGTCGTATCGCTACACCGACTACTGGGGCACCGCGGTCACCGCGTTCGATCTGCACGCGCCGCACACCGAACTGGAGGTGACCGGGTCGTCGGTGGTGGAGACCGAGCCGTTCGCCGAGCCGACCGAGGAACTGGCCTGGGACGAACTGCGCAGCGGCCGGATCGTCGATCGCTTCGACGAAATGCTCGGTCCCACCGCCTATGTGCCGCGTGACCGCAAGCTCGCGACCGTCGCCCGGCAGCTCGCCCGCGGGGAGGAACCCGCGAAGGCGGTGGTGCGCGCCGCCGAGTGGGTGCACAAGGAGATGGACTACATCGCGGGCACGACCTCGGTGCACACCTCGGCGGTGGAGGCCTTCGGCGAGCGACGTGGCGTCTGCCAGGACTACGCGCATCTGACGCTGGTGTTGTTGCGCAGCATGGGAATTCCCAGCCGGTACGTCTCCGGGTATCTGCACCCGAAGCCGGGCGCGGGGATCGGCGAGACGGTGGCGGGTCAGTCGCATGCCTGGGTGGAGGCCTGGACCGGCCAGTGGTGGGGCTACGACCCGACCAACAATCTGGCCGTCAACGAGCAGCACGTCTCGGTCGGAGTCGGCCGCGATTACGCGGATGTGCCACCGCTGAAAGGGGTTTTCTCCGGCGGTGGCTCGACCGACCTCGAGGTCGTTGTGGAGGTCACCCGCCTGGCGTAATGTCCACTTCGCTCGTGCGGACCCCGCTCGCCGCGGGGATGATTCCTCCCGGAGAGGTGGTGGCCGATGCCCACTGCACAGGAACTCGTCGAACCCGAGGTCGTATCCGAGCCGAAGAAATGGGCCGCCGAAGGACTCGGCACCTTCATCCTGGTGATCTGCGGGGTCGGCACGCTGGTGCTGGCCGGCGACCGGGTCGGTTCGCTCGGCGTCGCCTTCGCGTTCGGCCTGTCGCTGCTGTTCCTCGTCTACGCGATCGGGCCGATCTCGGGATGCCACGTCAACCCGGCGGTCACGCTCGGACAGCTGCTGCTCGGCCGGATCTCGGCAGTCGGCGCCGCCGGGTATGTGATCGCCCAGTTGATCGGCGGCTTCCTGGCCGGGCTCGTGCTGTTCGCCCTGGCCAAGAACCTGCCCGCCTACGACCGGTCGGTCGACGGGCTCGGCGCCAACGGCTGGGGCGCGCACAGCCCCTCGGCGGTGCGCGGTCCGCTCGGTGAGGTCGTCGTCCAGAACGGTTACGGCCTCGCGGCGACCATCATCATCGAGGTGATGCTGACCGCGCTGCTGGTGTTCGTGGTGCTGGCCTCCACCGACCAGATCTCCGATGTCCCGCTGGCCGGGCTCTCGATCGGTGTCACCCTCACGGTGATCTACCTGGTCTCGCTGCCGATCGACAACACCTCGGTGAACCCGGTGCGCAGTCTGGCGGTGGCGCCCTATCAGGACGGGGCGATGGGCCAGGTGTGGGTGTTCGTCGTGTTCCCGCTGGCGGGTGGCGCGCTGGGGGCGCTGATCTACGGGTTGATCTTCGGGCGGTCCAGGGACGTGCTGAGCTAGCGGTCACCGAACGGCGAAACCCCGATCCGGTGCGCCGGATCGGGGTTTCCTGTTGTGTTCAGCTCCAGCTGTATTCGGCGACGAGCCGGTGCGCGACCAGGTCGAACGTCTTGCGTTCGACGATCGCGCCCTCGCGCCGGATGCCGTCCTCCGGCACGTCGAGTACCCGGTCCAGCCGCACCCAGCTGGGGCGTCCGTCGTGGTCCCACGGGCCGGAGCCGATCCCGATCCAGTTGCGGTCGTGCGCGCGTTCGGCTTTGGACGACAGCATCAGCCCGAGCAGGGTCTTGCGATCGCGCCCGACGACCAGCACCGGCCGGTCCTTGCCGTTCTTGGGGTCTTCCTCGTAGGGCACCCAGGTCCACACGACCTCGCCCGGATCGGCGCGGCCGTCGAGCTGCGGGCAGTAGACGATCTGCCGGGCACGGTGGGCGGTGGGGACCGGCGTCGACGCGGTCGGGCGGACCGCGACGGCGGGCCCCGGCTTGGCCGCCAGCGCCGCCACCAGCTTCTCTAGCAGCCGCGGCCCCTGCTTGCGCACGATCTTCGGTCCCTGCTCCTTGGCGATGACGCCGAGTTGCTTGCCGAGAGTGTTCCAACTGCTGGCCATCCCTGAAATATAACGGTGACTCGCGCTTCGGTGCACCGGTGACAGGGGGGCGATTCGGCCCATGGGACGATAGACGCAGTTCGCCGATACCCCTCGAGGAGTGGAGTGGCTTCCAGTTTTGCCGATACGACGTTCACCGATCCGTCCCGGATCCGGAACTTCTGCATCATCGCGCACATCGACCACGGCAAGTCGACCCTGGCCGATCGGATGCTGCAGCTCACCGGTGTGGTCGAGGAGCGGGCGATGCGCGCCCAGTACCTGGACCGGATGGACATCGAGCGCGAGCGCGGCATCACGATCAAGGCGCAGAACGTGCGCCTGCCGTGGCAGGTCGACGGCGAGGACTATGTCCTGCACATGATCGACACCCCGGGCCACGTCGACTTCACCTACGAGGTGTCGCGCGCACTCGAGGCCTGTGAGGGCGCGATCCTGCTGGTCGACGCCGCCCAGGGCATCGAGGCGCAGACGCTGGCGAATCTGTACCTGGCGCTGGAGAAGGATCTGACGATCATCCCGGTGCTCAACAAGATCGACCTGCCCGCCGCCGACCCGGACCGCTACGCCGCCGAGATCGCCCACATCGTGGGGTGCGAGCCCGACGACGTGCTGCGGGTGTCGGGTAAGACCGGCGTCGGTGTGGCCGAGCTGCTGAACAAGGTGATCGCCGAGGTGCCGCCGCCGGTCGGTGACGCCGACGCCCCGGCCCGCGCGCTGATCTTCGACTCGGTCTACGACACCTACCGCGGCGTTGTCACCTACGTGCGTGTGGTCGACGGCAAGCTGACCCCGCGCCAGAAGATCAAGATGATGTCCACCGGCGCGCAGCACGAACTGCTCGAGATCGGCATCGTCTCGCCCGAGCCGAAGCCCACCCAGGGCCTCGGTGTCGGCGAGGTGGGCTACCTGATCACCGGTGTGAAGGACGTGCGTCAGTCCAAGGTCGGTGACACCGTGACCACCGCGCGCGATGGCGCCACCTCGGCCCTGGCCGGCTACCAGGAACCGCGCCCGATGGTCTACTCGGGCCTGTACCCGGTCGACGGCTCGGACTACCCGGACCTGCGCGACGCGCTGGACAAGCTGCAGCTCAACGACGCGGCGCTGACCTACGTGCCGGAGACCTCGGTGGCGCTGGGCTTCGGTTTCCGTTGCGGCTTCCTCGGTCTGCTGCACATGGAGATCACCCGCGAGCGGCTGCAGCGCGAGTTCGGGCTCGACCTGATCTCCACCGCGCCCAACGTGATCTACCGGGTCGTCATGGAGGACGGCGCCGAGCACGTCGTCACCAACCCGTCGTTCTGGCCCGAGGGCAAGGTGCGCCAGACCTTCGAGCCGGTGACCAAGTGCACCGTGATCGCGCCGAGCGAGTTCGTCGGCACCATCATGGAGCTGTGCCAGAGCCGCCGCGGCGAGCTGCTGGGCATGGACTACCTGTCGGAGACGCGCGTGGAGATGCGCTACACGCTGCCGATGGCAGAGATCATCTTCGACTTCTTCGACTCGCTCAAGTCGCGCACGCGTGGTTACGCGTCGCTCGATTACGAGGAGGCGGGCGAGCAGTCGGCCGCGCTGGTGAAGGTCGACATCCTGCTCCAGGGCGAGGCTGTCGACGCGTTCAGTGCCATCGTGCACAAGGACGCCGCCCAGGCCTACGGCAACAAGATGACCACCAAGCTGCGCGAACTCATCCCGCGTCAGCAGTTCGAGGTGCCCATCCAGGCCGCGATCGGCTCGAAGATCATCGCGCGCGAGAACATCAGGGCGATCCGCAAGGACGTGCTCGCCAAGTGCTACGGCGGTGACATCAGCCGTAAGCGCAAGCTGCTCGAGAAGCAGAAGGAAGGCAAGAAGCGCATGAAGACCATCGGCCGGGTCGACGTGCCGCAGGAAGCCTTCGTGGCCGCGCTGTCCTCGGACGCGGCCTCCGACAAGCCCAAGGGCAAGTAACCCTCACCCCGGCTCGGCGGTGACGCGCACCAGCAGGCGCCGCCCCCCCCGGGGGGGTTGGGCGGGGTTGGGGGGGCGGGCGGGGGATAAGGGCGGGGGGCGGGCCCCCGCCCGGGCCCAACCCCAAACCGGGG
>NZ_JBHXMY010000300.1:0-7236 GCF_042720195.1 Nocardia sp. NPDC058497
GATGGACACCGTGCCGCCCTCGACGAGCTGACCGAGCAGCGGCTGGTGGCCGGCCATGATGCCGATCTGACCTTCGGTGGTCTGCGCGCTGACGAACGAAGCCTGGCCGGACCAGAGCTTGCGTTCGACCGCTACGAGATCAACTGTCATCTCCGCCATGGTGGACTACTTCCCGGCGATCTTCTTCGCAGCGGCCTCGACGTCGTCGAGACCACCGCAGGAGTTGAACGCCTGCTCCGGGAAGTGGTCGAACTCGCCCTTGCAGACGCGATCGAAGTCGTCGATGGTCTGCTCCAGCGGCACGACCGAACCCGGCTGACCGGTGAACTTCTCGGCCACGATGAAGTTCTGGCCGAGGAACTTCTCCAGACGACGGGCGCGGCCGACGAGGACCTTGTCCTCTTCGGAGAGCTCGTCCATACCGAGGATGGCGATGATGTCCTGCAGTTCCTTGTACTTCTGCAGGATCCGCTTGACCTCGTTGGCGACCTGGAAGTGACGGTCGCCGACGATCGAAGCCTCGAGGATACGAGAGGTCGAGGTCAGCGGGTCGACGGCCGGGTAGATGCCCTTCTGCGAGATCGGGCGGGAAAGCTCCGTCGTCGCGTCGAGGTGGGCGAAGGTGGTGGCCGGGGCCGGGTCGGTGTAGTCGTCGGCGGGGACGTAGATCGCCTGCAGCGAGGTGATCGAGCGACCACGGGTCGAGGTGATGCGCTCCTGGAGCTCACCCATCTCGTCCGCCAGCGTCGGCTGGTAACCCACGGCCGAAGGCATACGACCCAGCAGGGTCGAGACCTCGGAGCCGGCCTGGGTGAAACGGAAGATGTTGTCGATGAAGAGCAGCACGTCCTGGTGCTGGACATCGCGGAAGTACTCCGCCATGGTCAGCGCGGACAGGGCAACGCGCATACGCGTGCCCGGCGGCTCGTCCATCTGGCCGAAGACGAGGGCGGTGTCCTGGAGGACGCCCATCTCTTCCATTTCCAGGTGGAGGTCGGTGCCCTCACGGGTACGCTCGCCGACGCCCGCGAACACCGAGGTGCCGGAGAACTCGCGAGCGATACGGGTGATCATCTCCTGGATCAGAACGGTCTTGCCGACACCGGCACCACCGAACAGACCGATCTTGCCGCCCTTGACGTACGGGGTCAGCAGGTCGATGACCTTGACACCGGTCTCGAGCATCTCGGTCTTACCCTCGAGCTGGTCGAAGCTCGGGGGCTTGCGGTGGATGCCCCACTGCTCGCCGTCGCGGCCGAGGCCGGGCGAGTCGAGGCAGTCGCCGAGGGCGTTGAACACGTGGCCCTTGACGATGTCGCCGACGGGCACCGAGATCGGCTTGCCCAAGTCGGTGACGCTCGCGCCACGGACCAGGCCGTCGGTCGGCTGCATCGAGATGGTACGCACGATGTTGTCACCGAGGTGCTGGGCGACCTCGAGGGTCAGGGTCTTGGCCACCGACGCCAGCTTGATGTCGGCGTTGAGAGCGTTGAACAGCGCGGGGATGGCGCCACGCGGGAACTCGACGTCCACGACGGGGCCGATGACACGGACGACGCGGCCGGCGGTTGCGCCCGCCTTGCTCGCGTTGTCCTGAGTGACAGCTGCGGTCATTAGATTGGTTCTCTTCCTGCGCTTCTAGTCGCGGTCCGAGCTCGACGCCAGCGCGTTCACGCCGCCGACGATTTCGCTGATTTCCTGCGTGATCTGGGCCTGACGCACCGAGTTCGCCTCGCGCTGGAGCACACTGGCCAGCTCGTTGGCGTTGTCGGTCGCCGCCTTCATTGCGGTGCGCCGAGCCGCGGACTCGGATGCCGCTGCCTCGAGCAACGATGAGTAGATACGCGTGTTGATGTACTTGGGCAGCAGAGCCCCCAGCAGCACATCGGCGTCCGGCTCGAATTCGTACTGCGCCGTGACCACCGCGTTCGGCGAGTCCGACATGATGTCGTCGCCGAGCTCGAAGTTCTCGTCGACGAAGCTGACCTGGATCGGCGCCAGGCGGCGCACCTCCGGATTCTGGTTCAGCATCGAGACGAACTTGGTGTACACGATGTGCAGCTCGTCGACGCCCGCGATGGTTCCGGTGCCGTCCAGCGAGGGAACCTCGTTGTCGGAGCCGGCCATGAAGGCCTCGACCAGGTGGCCGCACGCGGCCGACGCATCGGTGTACTTCGGCTGCTGCGAGAAGCCGGTCCATGACGCCTGGAACGGACGGTTGCGGAACTTGTAGTACGTGAGGCCCTTGTTGCCCATCACGTACAGCACCGGCTCCTTGCCCTCGCCACGCAGGGTGGTCATGAGCTCCTCGGCGCGCTTGAGCACGTTCGAGTTGTAGCCGCCGCACATACCGCTGTCACTGGTGATCACCAGGACGGCGGCGCGCCTCGGGTTGGGGCGCTCGTTGAGCAGCGGGTGCGCCAGGTTCTTCGACGCGCTCGCCAGCTCACCGAGGACCTTGGTGATCTCCTCGGCGTACGGCTTGGCCGCCGCGACCCTGGCCTGGGCCTTGGAAATTCGCGAGGTCGCGATCAGTTCCTGAGCCTTGGTGATCTTCTTGATCGAATTCACACCACGAATGCGGGAGCGCAATTCACGCAAACTTGCCACTAGCGGTTCACACTCCCTTCATTCGCCAGATCGGAATATGCCGACATCAGTCCCGCCCGGCTTACTTGTCGACGTGCTTGCGGGTGACCGACAGCGACTCGACCTCTTCGTGGTCCAGATCGCCTGCGCCGGGCTCGTTCACGACACGGGTGCCGTCGGAGGCAAGGAAGCCTTCCTTGAACTTGTCGGTCTCCGACTTGATCGCGTCGGCGGCCTCGCCGTCGAGCGGCTTGCGGCCACCCTCGAGCGCGTCGAAGGACGACTGGGTCGCGCTGTGCAGGTGCTCGAGCAGCTCGGCGGTGAAGCGACGCACGTCGCCGACCGGCACCGAGTCGTAGTAGCCGGCGTCGACCAGGTAGATCGAGATGATCTGATCCTCGACGGCGACCGGGGAGTACTGGTTCTGCTTGAGCAGCTCCACCCAGCGGGCACCGCGCTCGAGCTGGGCCAGCGAGGCGGCATCCAGGTCGGAGGCGAAGGCGGAGAACGCCTCCAGCTCGCGGTACTGCGCCATTTCCAGACGCAGCGAACCGGCGACCTTCTTCATGGCCTTGGTCTGGGCGGCGCCACCGACACGGGAGACCGAGGTACCGACGTTGATCGCCGGGCGGACGCCCTTGTTGAACAGGTCGGACTCGAGGAAGACCTGGCCGTCGGTGATGGAGATGACGTTGGTCGGAATGAACGCCGAGACGTCGTTGGCCTTGGTCTCGATGATCGGCAGACCGGTCATCGAGCCCGCACCCATCTCGTCGGACAGCTTGCCGCAACGCTCCAGCAGACGCGAGTGCAGGTAGAAGACGTCACCCGGGTACGCCTCGCGGCCCGGCGGACGACGCAGCAGCAGCGAGATGGCGCGGTAGGCCTCGGCCTGCTTGGTCAGGTCGTCGAACACGATCAGGACGTGCTTGCCCTGGTACATCCAGTGCTGACCGATGGACGAACCGGTGTAAGGGGCCAGCCATTTGAAGCCGGCGGAATCCGACGCGGGGGCTGCCACAATCGTGGTGTACTCCATCGCGCCGTGCTCCTCGAGCGCGGTCTTGACGCCCGCGATGGTGGAGCCCTTCTGGCCGATCGCGACGTAGATGCAGCGGACCTGCTTGGTCGGGTCGCCGGTCTCCCAGTTCGCCTTCTGGTTCAGGATCGCGTCGACGGCGACGGCGGTCTTGCCGGTCTTACGGTCGCCGATGATCAGCTGACGCTGGCCGCGGCCGATGGCGGTCAGCGCGTCGATCGCGGTGATACCGGTGGCCAGCGGCTCCTCGACCGGCTGGCGCTCCAGCACGGTCGCGGCCTGCAGCTCCAGCACGCGGCGGTCGTCGGCTTCGATCTCGCCCAGGCCGTCGATCGGCTGGCCGAGCGGGTTGACGACGCGACCGAGGAACTTGTCACCGACGGGAACCGACAGCACGTCGCCGGTGCGGCGGACCTGCTGGCCCTCCTCGAGCGAGGCGTACTCGCCGAGGATGACGGCACCGATCTCGGTGTCCTCGAGGTTCAGCGCGACGCCCAGGACGCCGCCCGGGAACTCGAGCAGCTCGTTGGCCATCGCCGAAGGCAGACCGCTCACGTGCGCGATGCCGTCGCCGGTGTCGGTCACGAGGCCGACTTCTTCGATGGAGGTTTCCGGGGTGTAGCTCTGGGTGTAGCTCTCGATCGCGCTACGGATCTCGTCGGAGGAGATCGTCAGCTCCGCCATGTTGTTCCTGCTCTCGCTGTGGTCTCGAATGTCGGGGGTTGGAGTTGAGCTGCTGGTCAGGACAGTGCCCGGCGCAGCTTCTCCAGTCGGCCGGTGGCGCTGCCGTCGATGACGTCGTCTCCGACGCGCACGACGACGCCGCTCAGCAGCGTCGGGTCGACCTGCACGTGCACGGTGACCGGCTTGCCGTAGATCCGCTGCAGGGAAGCCGAGAGCTTCTCCTTCTGCTGATCCGTCAGCTCGACCGCGGCGTGCGCGTGGGCGACGATCTGGTCACGACGGGCCGCCGCCAGATCGGACAGGGCGTCGAGGGCGACGCCGATGTTGTTGGTCCGCAGTCGGGTCACCGCCTGCTCGGCCAGCGCCAGGGTGATCGGCTCGGCCTTGCCGGTGAGCAACCGCTCGATCAGCTCGCGCCGCGCCGAGGCGGGCTTGCCCTGATCGGACAGTGCCTGCTCCAGCTGCGGGTTGTCGGCGATGATGCGACCGAGCCGGAACAGCTCGTCCTCCACCGCGTCCAGCCGGCCACCGTCGGCGGCCGACTCCAGCAGAGCCTCCTGCCCGAGCAGCACCAGGGTGTCGACCAGATCACGGGTGCGCGACCAGTTCTGCGCCACCGCGGTGGTCAGCACTGCCTGTGTGGCAGCGCTGACCTTGCCGCCGAAGATCCGCTCACTGAGTTCGGCGCGCGCCGACCCCGGCACCGACACGTCCGCGAGCGCCACACGCAGCGAACGCTGGTCGTCCAGCACGGCGACAACGGCGAACAGTTCCGAACCCGTTGTGGCCGCAACAGTTTCGCTTCCGGTCAGAGCGGCCCGAAGCGCCTCCCGAGACCGGGAGCTGGCCTCGCGGCTCGCTGCGTACATGCTTCTCACTTTCGCGTCGTTACCTTCCGGCCCCGATGGCGGTGGTGTCGTCGAGTTCGCTGAGGAACTTGTCGATCGACGCCGCCTGCTTGGCCTTGTCCGAAACAGACTGGCCGATGATCTTCTCGGCCAGGTCGACGGCCGTGCGGCCGACCTCGGAACGCAGCTCGGTCAGGATCTGCTGGCGCTGGGCTTCCAGCTGGGAGTGACCGGCGGCGACGATACGGTCGCTTTCGGCCTGGGCATCCGTGCGCATCTGCGCGAGGATCTGCTGACCCTGGGTGCGCGCATCCTCGCGGATACGTGCGGCCTCGAGCCGGGCGTCGGCGAGCTGCTGCTGGTACTGCTGCAGCGTCTGCTGTGCCTCCGCCTGGGCTGCTTCGGCCCTGGCGATACCGCCTTCGATCTTGTCCGTGCGCTCTTCGAGGGTCTTGGTCACACGTGGGATCACGTACTTCCAGAAAAGCAGACCGACGACGATGACACAGACGATCGACCAGACGATGTCGTACGTTTCGGGGACGAGAGGATTCACTTCCTCTCCCCCTTCGGCGGCGAGCATCATGATTTCGCGCATCGGAATCAGAAGATGAAGCCGGCGACGAGGCCGATCAGCGCCAGGGCCTCGGTGAAGGCGATACCGAGGAACATGGTGGTACGGATCTGGCCGGACAGCTCGGGCTGACGCGCGATGCCCTCGATGGCCTTACCGACGACGATACCCACGCCGATGCCGGGGCCGATCGCGGCGAGACCGTAGCCGATGGCGCCGAAGCCCTTGAAGGTGCTCTCGGTGGTCGCGGCTTCCTGGGCCAGGTAAGCGAGGCTCATGAGTCTTCTTTCCCTTTCTGTTGCTCACCCGCCGGTCGGCGTGTGTAGCAGGTTTGGCAGTACTGGTGTGGATTCAGGTCAGTGGTCGGCGGCGTGCTCGGCGAGGCCGATGTACACCGCGGTCAGCAGGGCGAACACATACGCCTGCAGGAAGATCACCAGCAGCTCGAACAGCGTGAAGCCGATGCCGGCGAGCAGCGAGAACGGCGAGAAGACCTTCATCCACGCGGTGGCATCGAAGAGGAAGTACCAGGTGGCGCTGAAGAACAGCACCAGCATGATGTGGCCGGCCAGCATATTGGCCATGAGTCGCACCGTCAGCGTGAAGGGCCGCAGCAGGAAGGTCGAGATGAACTCGATCGGGATCAGCAGCACGTGCAGCACGGGCGGGACGTTGGGCACCACGATGCTGGAGCGCACGTACTTGACAAGGCCGTACTTCTTGATACCGACATAGTTGAACGCGATGTAGGCGATGACCGCGAGGACCAGCGGCATGCCCACTCGAGCATTCGAGGAGATGTTCAACAGCGGAATCACGCTGGAGAAGTTCAGGAACAGCACCGTGAAGAAGATCGTCGCGATCAGCGGCAGGAACTTCTTGCCGGTTTCCTTACCCAGGATCTCGTCGCAGATCTGCTCCTTGACGAAAACCACGCCGGTTTCCATGACGTTCTGCAGGCCGCGCGGCACGATCTTCGGCGAGCGGAAAGCCAGCACGAAGAGGATCACCACCACGGCGGTCATCAACAGCCGGATCAGCATCAGGCGATCGAGTTCGAACGGCGTACCCTCGAACAGCACTGCTGGAGGGAAGAAGTCGGACAGCGATGGCGCGTGGAACTCGCCCGCCGCCAAAGTGATGACGCTCAGCGTTCTCTCCCGTGTTCGGGCCGCGGGTACGACGGTCATTCCCGCGGTTCGATCGGACATTGACGATCAATGGGGTCGACTCTGGTCGGCTCGAAATTCGACAGTTGCCTATACGGCGTGTAACCGTATGACTTCTGTTCGGGCGTCGGCGACATCGTCGACATGCTTCAACCGGGCACATTCCACCCGGATCGGCAGTAAGCATAGCGGCACCGGGCAGGATCTAGGCGATCCCCCCTGGTAACCCGAGGCAAAGCCCTGAGTTGGTCGGGCCGCGCCCCTAGCTTGGGTGCTTGCTTACCAAGACTTTACCAAGCTATCTACGACAGAGTGTAGCTGGGTGGGATTATT
>NZ_JBHXMY010000301.1:0-7229 GCF_042720195.1 Nocardia sp. NPDC058497
TCGCGGCGCTCTTGAGCCCGGGGGGGCCCCAGCCGCCACCCCACCCGCCCCCCCGCCCCCCGGGGGCCGACACCCAGGTCCGCGAATGGACCCAGGGTCCGCCGTTGCGCATCCGCGACGAGCAACTCGATTCCGCGGTCGAGGCGATCGTGGGGCGATTGCAGTCCAGCGGCGCGCAGATCGCCAGCGGCGTGTTCACCGGCGTGAGTACCGCGACATCGGTCCTGATCACCGTGTTCCTGGTCGTGGTGCTGGTGTTCTTCTTCCTCAAGGACGGCACCCGCCTGCTGCCCTGGATGCACACGGTGTTCGGCAGCCGCAGCGGCCGCCACGTCGAAGCCGTCCTGGAACGGGTCTGGGCGACCCTGGGCGGATTCATCCGCACGCAGGCGATCGTCAGCCTGGTCGATGCCGTCTGCATCGGCGTGGCGCTGTTCATCCTCGATGTTCCGCTGGCGCTGGTGCTGACGGTGATCACCTTCATCGGTGGATTCATCCCGATGGTCGGCGCTTTCGTCGCCGGTGCGCTCGCCGTCCTCGTCGCGCTGGTCGGCAACGGGTTCACCACGGCGCTGATCGTGCTCGGCGTCGTCATCGCGGTGCAGCAGCTGGAAGGCAATGTGCTGCAACCGGTCCTGCAGAGCCGCAGCATGGAACTCCACGCCGTCATCGTGCTGCTCGCGGTCACCGCGGGCGGCTCGCTCTACGGCATCACCGGCGCGTTCCTCGCGGTGCCGGTCGTCGCGATGATCGCGGTGGTCATCCGCTATATCGGTGAGCAGATCGACGCGGCCACCGAACCGGAGGCCGACGAGCCTGACAGTGACCAGGTCGTGGCGACCCCGCCGTCGCCCGAGCCCGCCGCATGACCCTGATCGACCTGACCCTGCCGATCCACACCGGGATGCCGGTGTATCCGGGCGACCCGGAAGTTCTGCTGGAACCGGCACTTCGAGTCGCGGCCGACGGGGTGAACGTGCTCGGTGTTCACCTCGGATCGCAGACAGGGACCCATGTCGACGCTCCCGCCCATCTCGACGACAGTCTGCCGACGCTCGACGAGCTTCCCCTCGAACACTTCACCGGGCCCGCGCAGGTCGTGGACGCGCGGGCTGTTCCGGCGCGAGGTGTGATCGGAGTCGACGTGTTCGACATCGATCTCGTCCCGGGTTCGATCGTGCTGATCGCCACCGGATGGTCCGCCCACTGGGGTACCGACGACTACCTCGCCCACCCGTGCCTTGGCCCGGATGCCGCACAGATGCTGGTGGACGCGGGGATCCGGACCATCGGCATCGATGCGCCCAGCATCGACCTGTCCGAAGCCGAGGATCTCGACCTGCCCGCGCACCGGATCCTGTGCGGGGCGCACGCGGTGATCGCCGAGAACCTCACCAACCTGGACCGACTGCTGGCCGCCCAGTCGGCAGGCGCGTCGATCGAGGTTTCCTTGTTCCCGCTCCGGCTCAGTGGAGCGGACGGAGCTCCGATCAGAGCGGTGGCACGAGTCGGGGGTGTACCCCCAGGTACCGTTGCGCGGTGAACCCAGCTGACGCGCGACTCCTCAAAGACGGTGACCTCGAGACCCGCGAGGAAAATCTGCGGCTCCTGCTCGCGCGGGCTACCGACGGCGACGCATCGGCCAAGGAAGCGCTGTGCGCGCTCGTCCGCGACTATCCCGACTACCACCGGTCGCTGTACAGCCGGGCCCTGAACCGGGCCGCGGTCTTCGGCGACGACACCCTGAAGGCACCGCTGCTCGCGTCACTGGCCGACACCCGGTACAACTGCCAAGCCTGGGCCGCGATGGGCTGCGCGGCGCTCGGCTTCCGCGACGCGGTTCCCGGCTTGCTCGCCCTGCTCGACCACCCACAACAGATGGCCCGCGAGCAAGCGGTGATCGCGCTGGGCACCCTCGGCGACGAATCGGCGGTCCCGGCGCTCACGCCCATACTGCGCGACCCGATCGCAGGCATGCGCGAACGTGCCGCCGAGGCCCTCGGCCGCATCGGCGGCGACGCCGCCCTGGCCGCACTCTGGGACGAATTCGACAACCGCCGGTACTACCGCATCGGCTATATCGCCAGCGCGCTGGCCACCTTCACCCCGGACATCATCCCGAGGCTGTGCGAGGCCGCCGCCAGCGACGACCCGGACCAAAGATACTGGGCGGCAGTCGCACTCGGTTCGACCGGCGACGATCGTGCCGTGCCGACGCTGGAACGGCTGATGGCGCACGACCGCGGCTCGACAGTCTTCGACGGCATGGTGAGCGTGGCCGCGAAGAAGGGCCTGCGCACCCTACGCCGAATCCAAGCCGCGATCGCCGCCCGCGAATCCTGAAAGCAGCCGCTCAGATGAGCGCTGCTGATTACCAGGGCAGCGGACCGTCCTCACCGAAGAATCCGCCGGTCGGCCCGTCATCGGCGAGCGTGGCCAATCGGATGAGCACCGCGGCGCCCTGCGCGGGCGTCAGGAATCCGGTGTGGTTGTTGCTGTCGGTGTCGACGTACCCGGGCGCGACGGCGTTGACGAGGATGCCGTCCTTGCGGAGTTCGTTGGCGTACTGCACGGTCAATGCGCAGAGGGCGGACTTGGACGGCGTGTACGCCGCCGACGGCAGCAACCCGGCGAAGGGTCCATCCGGATCGCTGAGGAGGGTCATCGAGGCGGCGTGCGAACTGACATTGACGATGCGCGCCGCCGAGGAGCGGCGCAGCAGCGGCAGCATCGCATTGGTCACCGTGATCACGCCGAAGACGTTGGTCTCGAACACCGCCCTGACCATGTCCAAATCGACGGTGCTGGGGATCTGATCGTGGGCTTGGTCGGGCGATACCTGACCTGAGCCGGTGATGCCCGCGTTGTTGATCAGGATGTCGAGCCTGCTGAAACGCTCGTCGATCACCTCGGCCGACTCCGCAACGGTGGCCGGGTTGGTGACGTCCAGTGTCAACGCGTGCACATCACCACCCGCCGCACGCAACTCCTCGGCCGCCTGCTCGCCACGCCGCGCGTCTCGAGCGCCGACCAGCACCGTCATGCCCAGAGCTGCCAATTGTTCGGCGGTCGCACGCCCGATCCCCTTATTCGCGCCGGTAACCAGTGCAACCTTCTTGTGTGCGTTCATGTCTCGCTCTCCCTGCTGGGTGGATGTGGTCAACGCACACAAGACGCCGGTGCTCGCGTTCTTGTGACAGGTGCCCTGTGCCCACTAGGCGGCCACGCGATCTCAGGGTTCCGATCCCCCGAATGGGGGACGACACCGTGAGCGCCAGGCATGACCATTGTTCGCATGCCAACTCCGAAATCGATCGTCTGCGGTGCCTTCGCCGCGCTGGCTCTCGTCGCCGGCGGCTGCACGTCGATCGACCAGGCTCCGACCGGCGCGGGCAATAACGTCGCGGAGCTGGTCGCGCAGGCCGATGCCGTACCCACTCCCCGCGTCTCATGGACGCCGTGTGCGGAGGAAGCCCTTCGGCGATACGAATGCGCAAGCGTGCCTGTGCCATTGGACTACGCCCGCCCCGATGGACCGACCATCGAGCTCGCGATTCTCCGCCAGCTTGCATCAGACCCGACGCGCCGGATCGGTACCTTGTTCACCGCGGCGCGTGGACCGGGTGGATCCGGAATCGACTGGGCCGCCGACGGCGAACTGTTTCCCGGCGAACTGAGTCGGCAGTTCGACGTGATCACCTTCGACCAGCGTGGAGTCGGGCGAAGCGCCCCCGTCCGCTGCTTCCCGAGTTCGGCGGCCCAGAGCGAATTCTGGAGCAACATCGCCATCCCTCCGACCGACGCCCGGCAACAAGACAGCACCGAGAATGCCAGTCGACAATTGGCAGCCGGCTGCGCGGCCAACAGCGGCGAGCTGATCTCCCACCTGACAACCGTCGACGCCGCCCGCGATCTCGATCTACTTCGGCGCGCGGTCGGTGAAGCGAAGCTGACCTACGAAGGCAGCTCCTACGCCAGCTACTTGGGCATCGTGTACGGCACGCTGTTCCCCGATCGTGTTCGCGCCCTGCAGCTTTCCTCGATCGTCGATCCCGACGCCTACACCAGCGACACCCGCTCCCACGTCGCCGACACGGCACAGGGCACCGAAGAGGTACTCACCGAATTCTTCCGCCTGTGCGCAACCGCCGGACCCCGACACTGCGCGTTCGCAGGCTCGCCGGAGTCGAGTACCGCCGATCTTCGGGCGCGCGACACCGCCGTACTCGACCGGTCGAAAATGGCGCCGATTCAAGTCGGGCAAGGCAGCGAGTCGGTGTCGGTGACCTACAGCGAAATCGTCCAAGCGCACGCCCTGCTGCTGTACAGCCCCTCCCGAGGGCGGCCGGCACTGGCCACTTTGCTGACCGAACTCGAGCTCGGTTCGGCAGGCCACCCCGGCGTGGTGCGCGAAATTCTGGCCGCCGTCGGAATGACCGGCGACTTCCTGGATTCCTTCGTGGCGATCTCCTGTGCGGACAACACCTTCACGCGGCAACCACATCAATGGCCGGAATTCGCGCAGGAAAGCGCCCAGCGCGCCCCCGTGTACGGACCGTTCTGGCTCTACCTGCGACAGCCCTGCGCCGCGTGGCCAACACCCGAGACCGGCTACCCACAGCGGTTCACCGGCCCCTGGACCCAGCAGTCACCGGTGCCCGCACTGCTGCTCAACAACCGCTTCGACCCGGCGACCCGGTAACCTCCGCCCGCCCCGCAGCGCAGGCAATGGGCACGGCGCGACTGGTGGTGATCACCGACGGCTTCGGCCACGAGCCGACCGGCGAATGCGCCACCACACTCCGCGAGCAGTACCTCATCGACCTGCAGATCCCCGAACCGGACACCACGTGCACCGCTGGACAGCCGCCCTTCGCAGAATGACCCGTTCGGACTCCCCTAGCTCAGCGTCTTCAGTGCTGCCGCGTCGTCCGGCAATCAGTTCTGGCTGCAGGCGCATGCGCGGTTCACGTGGGCGTCGGCACCGGTAGCCCTACGAGATGAAACAACATGGACAACAGCACCGCCGGAACACCCGTGACAGCGAAAGATCCCAGTACACCGAGCCCGAACCACCGCGTCATGCGCCACAGCGCGAGTAGACCACCGACACCGAGCGGCACAATGACGATGATCAGCCACATCGACCAGTAGCCGACCGATCCGTCAGCCACAACTCGGCTGCCGCCCAACACCTTCCACATCCAATCTCCGAACGGCAACGCCCGAACTCCCAGTGCAAGACCTACGACCACACCAACGCACGCCTGGCCCGCGGCAATAATCAACATCGCCCAACCTGGTCGCATCGAACATCCCTCCCCCATACCTCACCAACTGCCAGTGTCCCCGCTCCGGTGGGTTTCGATCGCGCGCCGAACCGGAGCCGCTTCCCCGGTAACGTGGACCTCGCCCTGGCGGCAAATCCCCCAGGAGGCCACGGCAGTGCCCCGGCTCGGCCCTCGAGACGGGCTCGGGCACGCTACCGTCAGGCGCATGTTCGCACTCGTCGTGAAATTCACGCTCATCGACCAGGACGCCGCCAACGCCTTCGATCAGGTGGTCGCCGACCTCGTCGCCCAGATCACCGAGCACGAGCCCGGCACGCTGGTCTACGCCACCCACACCGTCGACGGCGAACCGCTGTCGCGGATCTTCTACGAGGTCTACGCCGACCGCGCCGCGTTCGAGGCGCACGAGCAGCAGCCGCACACGCGCGCGTTCCTCGATGGCCGCAGCAAGTTCGTCGACTCGGCCCGCGTCGAGTTCCTCGGCGACGCGCCCGCGAAAGGCCTTCCCGCCTAGAGCCGTTCGGCGATCCCCAGCCACACCGCGAACCCGTGCACGCTATCGACTGCGCGCGCTTCGGCGCGGGCGATCGCACGCGCGGTCTCGTGAACCATCGGGTTGTAGCGGGTCTGCGCCGGTGAGATCCGCTTGGCGCTGAGCAGCGCGTCAAATGCGCGCCGCCGGTCCCCGTGCAGCAGGTAGGCGCGCGACAAGTCGATGAAGTGGTGCCCGACGCGCTCGCTCGGCGACCCGTCCGGGATGACGAGAGTGCGCGCCCGGGTGAGCGCTTCGGTCCCGTCCATCGCCTCAACCGCCAGCGCGACCGACCAGATACCCACGTTGGTCGGGCCGAAACTGAGGATGCGGTCCCGGTCGTCACCGAGCCGCGCCGCCGTCTCCCGCGCCTCAACGAGGTGATCATCGGCGAGCGAGCGGCGCCCGGACCGGGACGCGGCCAGACCGGACTGCAGGTGCAGGCCGCCCCACGCGATCAGATCGTCACGGGCGCCGGCGCCGAGCCGTGGCTCGATTTGGCCGCGGCACCGGTCGAGGAATGACAAGGCCGCGTTCCAGTCGCCGCCCGAGGTCAGCAGGGCGCCGCGCTGGAACTGCGCGACCGCTCGCCACAGTGGGTTGTCTGCTTCGCCTGCAGCCCAACCGATCCGGTCGACCGCGAGTGCCGCGAGGTCGGGGTAGCCCAGCTTGTAGGCGAGCGAGTGCGCCGAGTAATAGAGCTCGCACAGCATCACCAGCGCCCGGTCTCGGTCGGGACCGGTCCACCGGTGCACCGCGGCGCGCACCTCACCGAGCAGGCCGGGCAGCGCGTCGCCGAGCTTGTGGAAGGACGCCGACCGCCGCCAGGTGCACACTAGCTCGACCTCTCGGACGAGCGCGGCCACCGGGCGCACCTCCGAGACGCGCTCGTCGTCGATGTCGTAAGCGGCCAGCTCGGTGCGTAGGACCGCTACCGCGCCATGCACGACCGCGTCGGCTGATTCCACTGGCGCATAGGGCTGCCCGGTGAGCTCGGTCGGCGAGATCCGCAACGCCTTCGCGACAGCCGAGATGAAAGCCGGTGTGGCGCTAGCCCTCTTCTGCTCGACCTTCTTGATCAGCGATTCCGAGACCTTCGCCGCCTCCGCAAGGCTGGCCTGTGTGTGGCCGGCGAGTACCCGCTGCTCGGCGACGCGAGCGGCGACGGCCACACGCTCAGCTCCTCTGTTTGCTACCACGTCTCCAGTGTCCACGAGGTGACAACCCGGAGGGTGCAACGGACAAGTTTCTTGTCCGTTCAGCACTTCGGATTCCGGCACGGTTCTGGTGTAGCCACCGCCGCCCGCGGGGGGGAAAAACCCGGCGGGGGGCGGACACACCCACCAGCGGGGGCCCCAGTGGGGGGTCTCAACAAAAACGCTCAACCCCCCCCGCTCGGAGAGAGA
>NZ_JBHXMY010000302.1:0-7171 GCF_042720195.1 Nocardia sp. NPDC058497
CAGTCTATATCGATGTGAACGTGCTCGGGTGTTCGTTCGGCGCCGGGCTGGGTGGTGACGTCCTCGTCGCGCTGGGCGGTGGCAGTGGGTCGAGCGCGCTGGTGTCGTCGTCGCTGGCGGCGCGGATGCGGGCGGCCGGCTGCCTGCCGCGGCTGTAGGACCTGCGCCGATGGTCTCGCCGTGGTAGGCGGGACCATCGGGCTGCCGCACTGGCGGGATCGCGATCGCGTACCGTGATCGGCGTTGTCAGCACTGATGGCCGACGGATTGAGGTGCATCGTGGGCGGATCCGAGCACGCCGCGCGGCTCGTACGTTTCTGGCAGACCGTGGAGTTGTTCGGTCCGCATCGTGTTCCCGACGTCGGCGCGTTACCCGACGACGGGATTGTCATCGAGCCGACGGCGGATGATCTCGCGCCGTGGGAGGACCTGGCCGCACTGCCCGCGTTGCAGCCGGGGCGGGTGTGGCAGTTCGTGGTGTACGGCGGCTTGTTCCGGGTGGGGCGTGCACGCGAGGCGCTGGTTCGGGCGTTCGGCGAGGATCAGCTCGAAGCCGACGCGCGGCGGGCCGGTACGACAGCCGCTTTCGCGGTGACGGTGACCGACGACGGGGTGGTGGTCGCGGGTTCGGCGACATTGTCGGGGCTGGCCTGGGCGGTGAATCGACTGCGCTCGCCCGGTCCGGCGGACAGTGGCTGGGCCGAGGGGTTCGACCATGATTCGGCGGCTTTCACCGCCGCCTTCGATACTTTGACGCGAGAGGCCGCGGCTGCCGACATCGTGCACGCGTCACCACGCTGGCGGGCATTCGATGTGGCGGGCCGTGGTGTCGGGGCTTCGCTCGTCGCGGCGGGGGCGGACGGGGTCATCTCCCCCGGGCTCGCCGGGATGTCCGCGCTGGCGTTCGCCGAACGGCTCCTGCCTCAGGACACGGAGGAACAGCCCGAAGCGCCCAGCCTCACCGGTCGTGATCTGCATGCTTTCACCGGCGAACTGTGTGCGGCGCTCGGGATTCGGTCGGAGCTGCGCGCGGGTGGGATTCGCGTCGCGTGTGTCCAGGTCGCGGCGCGCGACGCGGACAGCATCGCCACCGAGGATCGGTTGAACAGTGGTCTCGGCGAGGATCTCGCCGCGCTGGCAGTGGCCGTGGGACGCGGCGATATCGGTGCGGCGCTGCAGGATTACCTCGCGGCCACCGAGACATTGCCGGTCGACGAGCGGATCAATGTCCGGCAGCGCCAGGATGTGGTCGTCGAAGGACTACTCCCCCACCTGGTTCCGGATGGACGGTGGCCGGGCGACCCGCTGGTGTCGGGTCAGCAGTTCGCGGTCGATCGGGCGATGGCCGGATTACGGGACGGCTCAGGGATTTTCGCGGTGCACGGTGCGCCCGGTACGGGCACGACGACGATGCTGCGTGATCTGCTGGCGGGGATCATCGTCGAACGCGCCGCGCAGCTGGCGACATTCGACGATCCCTTGGAGGTGTTCACCGGGATCACCGAGCAGGTGCAGGTCGCGAAGAACTACACGGTGGGCGCGCATCGGCTGGCGCACAACGTCACTGGATATGAGGTGGTGCTGACGACGGGTAGCGAGGAAGCCGCGGCCGACGTCGTCACCGAGATCCAGCGTCGCGAGGCGGTCGATTGCGAGGTGAACCACTTCACCGAACTGGCCGATCTCGTCGGTGACGAGCCTGCTTGGGGCTTGGTCGCAGCGGCGATGGGCGACGAGCGCCGGACCTTCGGCGAGCGGTTCTGGTTCGGCGAGCGGTTCGCCGGTGAGCGCATGTCCGGTTCGACCGCGGGAGGCATGCTCGACATTCTCAAACACGCTGAGGCAGATTCGGATTCGCTGCCAGACTGGTCGACTGCGGTGCGGGACTTCGCCGGTCGTCGAGCGGAGGTGCGCAGGCTCGCGCAGGAGCGTCAGGATGTCGCCGACGCGGTCGCTGATCTGCCGACCATGAACGAGCGTCTGCACTCGATGGCGGCGGAGATCGCGAATGCCGATACCGCACACGCGCATTGGCGGGAACGGCATCAGCTGGCTACCGAGCATCTGCGGGGCGCGCAGGCGACCCAGCATCGGGTCGGCAAGCTGCTGAGCGAGCACGGTGGACAGAAGCCGGGGTTTCTGGCGTCGCTGTCGACCGGGTTCCGGGCCGGACGGCGGTGGAGTGCCAGGAGTAATGAGCTGCTGCGCGAGCGGCATATCGCCGAATCGGAGATGCGGCGGCGGCAGACCGAGGTCGAGTACACACGTGGGGAATGGGCGGCGGCGGCCGAGCACGGGCGAAGGCTCATTCGTGATCATCTCGAGCTGACGACCCGGCGCGAGGCCGCGCTGGAGATCATCGAACGGGCGCGCGAGAACTGGTCGGACACTATCCCTTTCGGCGATGCCGCCGGTGACGACGAGCAGTTCCAGCTGTGTAATCCGTGGGCTGACGAGCAGTACGCAGGCGCCCGGCGTGAGCTGTTCCTGTCCGCGTTGCGGTTGCATCGGGCGTTCCTGCTCAATGCCGGGGCGCGGGTGCGCGACAACCTGATCGTCGCCATCGCGCTGATCCGGGGCGAGCTGGCCGAGGAGCCGAAGCCGGAGACCGTGGTGGCCGCGTGGCAGACGCTGTTCCTCGCGGTGCCGCTGGTCGCGACGACGTTCACCGCCGCGCCGCGGTTGTTCGCCGGGCTCGGGCGGGAGGCGCTGGGCTGGCTGTTCGTCGACGATGCGGGGCAGGCCGCGCCGCAGTCGGTGGCGGGTGGGCTCTGGCGGGCTCGGCGGGCGGTGATCGTGGGCGATCATCGTCAGCTGGGGCCGGTGGGGACGCTGCCGACGTCGGCGCAGGAGGCGCTGGTGCGGCAGTACGGGCTTGATGCGGAGTGGATGCCGGACCTGGCTTCGGCGCGCCGGGCCGCCGATCGTGGTGCGCGGTTCGGGACGTGGTTGACGCCGGCCGATCAGGCCGAGCCGGTGTGGGTCGGGGCGCCGCTGCGGGTGCATCGGCGTAGTGACCTGCCGATTTTCGAGTTGACGCATCGCATCGCCTATGACGATGACCTGCTGGTCTTCGGTACGCCGGAACGGCCGGAGTTTCCCGGGCAGAATCGGTGGATCGATGTCAGATCGGTGCGGGCCGAAGGTAATTGGATTCCCGGTGAGGGTGAGGCGCTTGCCGGGCTGCTCACCCAGCTGACCGCGGACGGCGTTGTTCCGGAAGACATTCGGGTCGTCAGTCCGTTCCGCGATGTCGCGCGGGGTGCGCGGGCGGTCGCGCGCGAAGTTCTCGGGGCGGAGTTCGCCACCCACCATGTGGGGACTGTTCATGCGATGCACGGGAATTCGGCCGAGGTGGTGGTGCTGATCCTCGGTACCTCCCCAGCGGCGGGTGGGTCACGACGCTGGGCGGCGACGAATCCGAATGTACTCAACGCGGCGGTGTCGCGGGCGCGGCGGCGGGTCTATGTGATCGGCAACTACCGATTGTGGAGCAGCCAGCGGTATTTCGAGGATCTCGCCGCGGTGTGGACCGTGCAGGATGAGTCGGTGGGTCAGGCCGTCAGCCGGTAGAAGCGCCAGAATCCGAACTCCTCGATCGGGACGACGTCGACGGCGGCGAAGCCTGCCTTGGCGGCGTAGTCGGCCAGCTTCGCGGTGCGCATGACCGTGCCGGTGCCCGTCGAACCGGGGTGTGCCATGCCGTCGGGCAGGCAGATCAGCAGGCTGAAGCCGTACATGAGGCGGTCGATGTCGCTGGCCGGTGCGGTGAATTCCGGCGCGACGGCTTCGTCCATCACGATCGCCGCGCCGCCAGGACGCAGGGACTTGCGCACCGAGGTCAGTACTTCGACCGGATGCGGCATGTCGTGCAGGCATTCGAAGGCGAAGACCGCGTCGTAGGTGGATTCGGGGAGGTCCGTCGCCGCGTCGGCGTGCTGGAAGCTGACTCGGTCGCCGAGGTCGCGGGCGTTGTCGCGGTCCATCTCGACCGAGGGCTGGTCGATGTCGTAGCCGTCGACCGTCAGAGCCGGGTAGGCGCGGGCGAGTGCGATCGACGACCAGCCGCCGCCGGAACCGACATCGGCGACGCGGGCGCCGGGGCGGGACAGGATCGCGTGTACGTCCTCGACGCGGGCGAGGTCGGTGGCCAGGCGGCGTTCGAACCAGGGGCGGTTCATGTCGGACTGTGATTCGCGCAGTTCGGCGCCGTATTCGGACCAGCCGACGCCGCCGCCGTCACGGTAGGCGCGCACCAGTGCGGGCAGTTGGACGGCGGCACCGGCGAGCATTCGGGCCAGTGGCGCAAGGTAATTGAGGCTGTTCGAGTCGGTCAGTACCTCCGCGGCGCCGGCGGGGAGTGCGAACCGGCCGTCGTCGCCGACGGACAGCATGCCGGTCGCGGCCTGCTGCTCCAGCCACTCCTGGGCGTACCGGAGATCGCCGCCTGCCCGCTCGGTCAGCTCGACCGCGTCGGCGGGGCCGCCATCGGCCAATGCCCGATACCAGCCGAGTCGATCGCCGAGATGCACCGCCAGGAGGTCGATGGTGCCGCGCGCCGCACCGAACAACCGGTCGGCGAACTGCTCGCTGGTCTGCTCCACTGCGCTCACTGCCGGTCCTTTCGTGGTGCCGATCCGTTGCCACGAACTACGCAACGACGAGTCGAAGGGTTCATCCGGAACCGGTCAACGATTCGGTCACCGGCCTATCCGTTGCGGGTCCGTTGCGGGCCCCGGCGAATACGGGCTCGATGACAACAACGACGGGATCGGTTGCGAAACCAGCTGACGCTGCTAGTGCGTCAGCTGATCTCCTACGGCGAATCGAACAGCAGGGTGCCGGGATCCACGTCGGTGCCGATGGCGTCGCTGGTGATCGAGTCCTTCGGGGAGTCCATCACGACGATGGGGCAGATCGGGGAGTTGCCGGTGGCGGCGATTTCGGTGGGGTCGAAGGTGACGATCGGGGCGCCCGCGACGACTTCGGCGCCTTCGGCGGCCAGGAGTCCGAAGCCTTCGCCCTTGAGCTTGACCGTGTCGATGCCCAGGTGGACGAGGACACCGACACCGCCGCCCAGGATGACGAAGGCGTGGGGGTGCAGTTTCAGGATCTTGCCCGCGATAGGTGCGGTGACCGTGAGGGTGCCGCGGGTGCGGTCGGGGTCGATCGCCACGCCCGCGCCGACGATCTGACCGGCGAAGACCGGGTCGGGGACGTCGGCGAGGGCGACGACCTTGCCTGCCAGCGGCGCGAGGACAGCCACGCTCACGACTGCACCTCGCTGGCGCTCGGCTCCGTCGCGCGCGTCCGCGCGCTGTGTCCATGGTTCGCTCGCTGACGCTCCCTCACAGCATGTCCTCGATGTCCTCGGCGAGGGAGTCCGCCGAGGGGCCGACGATGACCTGCACGGCGTTGCCCATCTTGACGACGCCGTGCGCGCCCGCGGCCTTGAGCGCGGCCTCGTCGACCAAGCTGGCGTCCTTCACCTCGGTGCGCAACCGGGTGATGCAGCCTTCGATCTCGACGATGTTGTCGGCGCCGCCCAGACCCTTGACGATCGCTTCCGCTGTGGACATGTGTTCTCCTTTTCCGCGGTGGTTGCCGGTTCCAGTATGAGAGCCTCGAATGTGCGCCACGTCATATTTCGCGGTTGACATCCGGTAGCCACCTGGTCAAACTTACAACTGGTTATGACCGGACAGTACCCGTCAGGGCGACCGGTTCACAACAGTTAACCCGGACAGGCTCGTAAGTCCGTCCGGCTCGCCGAGACCGCCGGC
Organism: Nocardia sp. NPDC058497; assembly: GCF_042720195.1. NCBI lineage: Bacteria > Bacillati > Actinomycetota > Actinomycetes > Mycobacteriales > Nocardiaceae > Nocardia > Nocardia sp. NPDC058497. Next base: position 5,784 of record NZ_JBHXMY010000302.1, read on the forward strand.
AAACCCGGCACGAAGAAGGTCGACATGACTGCCGCTACCGACAGCCCCAAGCAAGAATCGAAGGTGTTCGCGGGATTGCAGCGCCTGGGTCGCAGCCTCATGCTGCCGATCGCGGTGCTCCCCGCGGCGGGCATCCTGCTGCGCATCGGCCAGGACGATCTACTCGGCCGGTTCTCCGCACTGGAGAGCACGGCGGCGGTCATCTCGGCGGCCGGGCAGGCCGTGTTCACCTGGCTGCCGCTGATCTTCGCCGTCGGCATCGCGATCGGCTGGGCCAAGAAGGCCGACGGGTCGACGGCGCTGGCCGCGGTGGTCGGCTACATGGTCATCGACGGCGTGTTCAAGGCGATGTCGCCGACCGTGCTGGCGGGCAAGACCGATCCGAAGGGCGCGCAGGCGCTGATCAACTACGGCGTCCTCGGCGGCATCGTGATGGGTCTGCTGTCGGCGATCCTGTGGCAGCGGTTCTACCGGACGAAACTGCCCGATTTCCTGGGCTTCTTCAACGGCAGGCGGCTGGTGCCGATCCTGACCGCGGTCACCGGTCTGGTCGTCGGCGTCGGCATGTCGTTCATCTATCCGGCGTTCAACTCCGGGCTCACCTGGGTGGGTGAGACGGTCGCCGACAACACCGTCCTCGGTGGCGGCATCTACGGCGCGGCCAACCGCCTGCTCATCCCGATGGGCCTGCACCACATCCTGAACTCGACCGTGTGGTTCCTCGTCGGCGACTACACCGACGCCTCCGGCCAGCTCGTGCGCGGTGACCTCAACCGGTTCTTCGCCGGCGACCCGACCGCGGGCACCTTCATGACCGGCTTCTTCCCGATCATGATGTTCGCGCTGCCCGCCGCCGCGCTGGCGATCTGGCGCAATGCGCGGCCGTCGCAAAAGAAGCTGGTCGGCGGCATCATGCTCTCCACCGGTCTGACCGCGTTCGTCACCGGTATCACCGAGCCGCTGGAGTTCTCGTTCATGTTCGTGGCGTGGCCGCTGTATGTGGTGCACGCGATTCTGACGGGCACGTCGATGGCGCTGGTCAACGCGCTGGGCATCCATGACGGGTTCACGTTCTCGGCGGGCGCGATCGACTATCTGCTGAACTTCGGCAAGGCGACCGACGCGTGGCTGCTGATCCCGATCGGGCTCGGGTACGCGGTGATCTACTACGTGCTCTTCAGTTTCGTGATCAAGAAGTGGAACCTGCGGACGCCGGGGCGCGAAGCCGAGACCGATGCCGAGGCCGGGGGGGGGCGCCCCGCCCCGGCGGGGGGCCCCCGCCCCCCGCCCACCCCCCCCACCCCGCTGAGACGGCCACTCCCCCGCCGCCCCCCCCTCACCCCCCCGCCCCCCCCCCCCCCTCGCCCGCGCGCACGGCGTCACCCCTG
>NZ_JBHXMY010000303.1:0-7164 GCF_042720195.1 Nocardia sp. NPDC058497
ACACCACTCTCCCGCCGCGAGCGTGCGGTGGCGCTACGTCTTAACCCCCCGCCGCGGGGCGCGGCCCGCCACCCCCCCCCCCCCCCCCCGTCTACGTCGTACCTACTACTTGATCTCTGCCAGGACCGTGCCCTGGGTGATCGCGGCGCCCGCTTCCACGGCCAGCCCGGTGACGACACCGGCCTTGTGCGCGTTGACCGGGTTCTCCATCTTCATGGCCTCGAGCACCACGATCAGGTCGCCCGCCTCGACGGTCTGGCCCTCTTCGACCGCGACCTTCACGACGGTGCCCTGCATGGGCGCGGTGACCGCGTCACCGGAGGCCGCACCGGCACCGGCGCCGCCACGCTTGCGCGCCTTCGGCTTCTTGCGGATGACGCCCGCGCCGTTACCGGCCGAACCGGCGGCGCCGCCACCGAGGGTGAACTGACCGGGCAGCGACACCTCGACACGACGGCCACCGACCTCGACGACGACCTTCTGCCGGGGCAGGTCCTCCTCGTCGTCCGCGGCGACGCCACCGGCCGTGTACGGCTCGACGGTGTTCTTCCACTCGGTTTCGATCCACTTGGTGTAGACGTCGAACTTCTCGCCGTCACCGATGAACGCCGGGTCCTCGACGATCGCGCGGTGGAACGGGATGACCGTCGCCAGACCCTCGACCTCGAACTCGGCCAGCGCGCGACGGGCACGCTGCAGCGCCTGGTCGCGGTTCTCGCCGGTGACGATCAGCTTGGCCAGCATCGAGTCGAACTGGCCACCGATGACGCTGCCGGCGACGACGCCGGAGTCGACGCGCACACCGGGGCCGGTGGGCTCGCGGTAGACGTTGACCGGGCCGGGGGCGGGCAGGAAGCCGCGACCGGCGTCCTCACCGTTGATCCGGAACTCGAAGGAGTGGCCACGCGGGGTGGGGTCTTCCTTGATCGAGAGCTCTTCGCCGTTGGCGATCGCGAACTGCTGACGCACCAGGTCGATGCCCGCGGTCTCCTCGGTGACCGGGTGCTCGACCTGCAGGCGGGTGTTCACCTCGAGGAAGGACACGGTCTCGCCCTGCACCAGGTACTCCACGGTGCCGGCGCCGTAGTAGCCCGCCTCGCGGCAGATGCGCTTGGCCGAGTCGTGGATCTTGGCGCGAACCTCGTCGGACAGGAACGGCGCGGGCGCCTCCTCGACGAGCTTCTGGAAGCGGCGCTGCAGCGAGCAGTCACGGGTACCGGCGACGACGACGTTGCCGTGCTGGTCGGCGATGACCTGGGCCTCGACGTGGCGGGCCTTGTCCAGGTACTGCTCGACGAAGCACTCGCCGCGGCCGAAGGCGGCGATGGCCTCACGGGTCGCCGACTCGAACAGCTCGGGGATCTCCTCGATGGTGTGGGCGACCTTCATGCCGCGGCCACCGCCACCGAAGGCGGCCTTGATGGCCACCGGGACGCCGTACTCCTTGGCGAACGCGACGACCTCGTCGGCGTTCTTGACCGGGTCCTTGGTGCCCGCGGCCATCGGGGCCTGCGCGCGCTCGGCGATGTGGCGCGCGGTGACCTTGTCGCCCAGGTCGCGGATGGACTGCGGCGAGGGGCCGATCCAGATGAGCCCGGCGTCGAGGACGGCCTGGGCGAAGTCGGCGTTCTCGGAGAGGAAGCCGTAACCCGGGTGGATCGCGTCGGCGCCGGACTTGGCGGCGGCGTCGAGGATCTTGTCGAACACGAGGTACGACTCGGCCGAGGTCTGGCCGCCGAGGGCGAACGCCTCGTCGGCGAGCTTCACGAAGGGAGCGTCGGCATCGGGCTCGGCGTACACCGCGACGCTGGTGATCCCCGCGTCTTTGGCAGCCCGGATCACGCGGACCGCGATCTCGCCGCGGTTAGCTACGAGTACCTTCGTGATCCGTGCGCTGGCATGGCTGGGCACTGAGCCTCCTGTGTGCAATCTTTGGTCGCTTCGGGGGACGGGTCGCCGTGTAGGCCCCGTGCCCGGTATCGACAACTTTCGTCTCGGGCGAGTGTAGGCAGTGTGCCAATTCGGCCCGAACTCGGCTAGCCCTACTGCCGAGTAGGTCGCAGGTCACACTACGCGGCACCCTGTGATGTGAACATGTTTCAAATGATTCGGTTCGGAATTCCCGGCGCGGTGCCCTGCGCGATCGGCAGCCGCACCGAGTTGCCCCATTCGATCCACGAGCCGTCGTAATTGCGCACCGACCTGCGGCCGAGCAGAAATGTCAGGACGAACCAGGTGTGGCTGGAGCGCTCGCCGACCCGGCTGTAGACGACCAGGTCCTCGGCGGGCAGCGCGCCGTAGACCTCGTCGAGTTCGGCCCTGGACCGGAAACGCCCGTCGCTGGTGCAGGCCTGCGTCCACGGAATGTTCACCGCGGTCGGCACGTGCCCGCCGCGCTGCGTCGAAGACGGCGGGCCGGAGGAGGCAGCGGAGCGTAACCACGCAGGCCCTCGCGTAGACGCCGATGTATCAGCGGCGTACTCCTGGTTCAGCGGCTTGTCCTCGAGCTCACCCGAGTACTCCTGCTCCGACCGCACGTCGACCAGGGGGCCGCCGAGCCGGGCCAGCACCTCGTCGCGGAACGCGCGCGCCACCGTGTCGTCGCGCTTGACGTCGGGATAGTCGCTGGGCGCCGGGTAGGGCAGGTCGAAGGTGGTGTCGCGTTCCTCGGAGATCCAGGCGTCGCGGCCGCCGTCGAGCAGGCGCACGTCCACGTGCCCGAAAAGAGTGAAGATCCAGGCCGTATGCGCTGCCTGGGCATTGCCGCGATCGCCGTAGATCACCACGGTGTCGTCGCGCTGGATACCCTTGGCGCGCATCAGCTCGGTGAAGCGGGGGCCGTCGACATAGTCGCGGGTCACCGGGTCGCTCAGGTCGCCACGCCAATCGATTTTGACCGCACCGGGGACATGGCCGATGTCATAGAGCAGGATGTCATCGTTCGACTCGATGATCTTCACACCGGGCATCCCGATGTTTGCGGACAACCATTCTGTGGTTACCAATCGATGCGGGACTGCGTAGGAACCGAAGGCGGGGTGCGGATCCGGGGCGACGGGCACGGTGTGGTCCTTCACGCGAGAGTATGGGCGGGTGCGACAGTGTGCTGTGGTCGCAGCCGATGGTATGTCTGTGTCGGCACATCACGAATCGACACAATGGTCGAATAAAGCGCAGAGCTGTCCGATAAAGTCTCTGGAGAGGAGGGGTGAGCTATGTCCGATTCTTGGCCGCGACGGCGACTGCTCGCGATCCTACGTGGCGCCACCGAGCCCCTCGACGCCCAGGAACTGGCCAGAATCACCGGACAGCATGTCACCACCGTCCGATTCCACCTCGATGTGCTCACCCGCGAATCGCTGGTCCGCCAGTTCCAGCAGCCGCCGCGCGGTCGTGGGCGCCCGCGGATCGGTTATCGCGCCGTGCAGCGCTCGGTGGGCTATCAGGAGCTCGCCCAGGTCCTCGCCGACCACCTCGGCCCCGACCCGATCACCCGCTCCGCCGCCGCCGTCGCCGCAGGGCGCGCCTGGGGGGCGCGCATGGACATCGGCACGCATCCGGTGGAGACGCTGGCCGACGCCAGGGACATCACCATGTCGCTGATGTCGGAGCTCGGGTTCGCGCCGGAGAAGGATCCGGTCGGGGAGACATCCGAGCACGTGCAGATCAACCTCACCGCCTGCCCGCTGCGGGAACTGGCCCGCTCGCACTCCGAAGTGGTGTGCGGGGTGCACATGGGCCTCATGCGGGAAGTGCTGGAGCGTAACGGCGCCCGCGGACGGGTCGACGTGCGCCTGCACCCGTTCGTCGAGCCGGAACTGTGCACGGCCCGGCTGGAACTCACGCTGGGCGCGGAGAACGCCGACCAGGCATCCGGAGCGCCCGCTACCGCGGAACAGCCGGTGATCGCGCCGTCAGGCCCGCGAATCCCGCCACAGCTGCGTGACACCGACGCCGACGTCTTCGAGCAGCCTGCGCAACAGCGGTAGCCCGATTCCGATGACGCTGGACGGGTCGCCCTCGATCCGGTCGACGAACCAGCCGCCCAGCCCGTCCAACGTGAACGCGCCCGCGACCTGCAGCGGTTCGCCGGAGGCGATGTAGGCGTCGAGCTCGTCCGGGCCCGGTTTCGCGAAGTGCACCGTGGTGCTGCTGCACTCCTCGGACTCCGCGACGATCGCGCCGTCGCGCAGCCGCAGCACGCAATGCCCGGTGATCAGATCCGCGCTGCGGCCCGCCATCCCCGCCCAGCGGGCGCGAGCCACCTCGGGCGTGTGCGGTTTGCCTTGCAGCTGCCCGTCGACGAGTAGCATCGAATCGCAACCGACGACGACACAGTCGGCGGCGAATTCGGGAATCGACGCGGCGACGTCGACGGCCTTGGCGCGTGCCAGGGCGATGACGAGGTCGGGCGAGGAGGTATCAGGGGGTAGCGCGGCCGAGACCGCGTCCTCGTCCACGCCGGAGACGCGCACGACGGGGTCGATGCCCGCCGTGCGCAGGATCCCGAGACGGGCGGGGGACGCGGAGGCCAAGACCAGCCGGGTCACCCGGATCAGCGCAGGTGCGACAGCATCGGGTACGCGTACGGCGAGAACGGGGACGTGCCCCGGTGCAGCAGCGTCGCTTTGCCCCAGTTGTCGGACGGGCCGGTCGCGCCGCCCGCGGGGGCGCTCGCGGCCGCCGCGCTCAGCACGGCGACCAGGGCCGCGATATCCGCATCGGTCGGCGAGCCCTTGATGATGCGGAACATCGGCTCACCGAGGCTCTCCGCGGGCTCGTCGGCAACCGCGCTCACAGACAGTTCGACCTCGTCGACGAGTGGTTCGACGGCGAGCTCCAGCTCGGCGGCGGTCAGCACGTCTTCTTCTGCCACAGTTGTCACAGTGCCAGATCCTTCCTGCCTCGTCCGGGAGATCTCCCCGGTGCGAAGCTTGGGTACTTCGATGTCTACAGCGCGGTTGACGCGATCATTCCCGGTAGAGACGCGACGATCAATAGTTGCGTCATAGCAACCAGTGTGCGCGGCCTACCGGGGATATCGCTCGATCAGAGCGGAATGTTGCCGTGTTTCTTCGGCGGCAGGGTCACCATCTTGCGTTCGAGCAGTCGCAGGGCCGACACGATCTGGCCGCGCGTGTGCGACGGCGGGATGACCGCGTCGACGTAGCCGCGCTCGGCCGCCACGTACGGGTTCACGAGGGTGTCCTCGTACTCGTTCTGCAGCTCGAGGCGCAGAGCGTCCACATCGGCGCCGTTCTTGGCGGCCTCCTGCAGCTGCTTGCGGTAGACGAATCCGACGGCGCCGGAGGCACCCATCACGGCGATCTGGGCGGTCGGCCACGCCAGGTTCACATCGGCGCCCATGTGCTTGGAACCCATGACGTCGTAGGCGCCGCCGTAGGCCTTGCGGGTGATGATCGTGATCTTGCCCACAGTGGCCTCACCGTAGGCGTAGAGCAGCTTCGCGCCGCGGCGGATGATGCCGTTGTACTCCTGGCCGGTGCCGGGCAGGAAGCCGGGCACGTCGACCAGGGTGATGATCGGGACGTTGAAGGCGTCGCAGGTGCGCACGAAGCGCGCGGCCTTCTCCGAGGCGTCGATGTCGAGGCAGCCGGCGAACTGGGTCGGCTGATTGGCGACGATGCCGACGCTGCGGCCGTCGACGCGACCGAAACCGCAGATGATGTTCATCGCGCGCTCGGCCTGCACCTCGAGGAACTCGTCGTCGTCGAGCAGACGGCGGATGACCTCGTGCATGTCGTAGGGCTGGTTCGGCGAGTCCGGGATGATCGTGTCGAGCTCGATGTCCTCGTCGGTGAGGGAGTCCTCGATCGCGCCGCTGATCGGATCGGTCGGCTCGTGCCGCGGCGCCTCGGCGCGGTTGTTGCTCGGCAGGTAGCTCAGCAGGTCCTTGACGTAGTCCAGGGCGTCCTGCTCGCCGGAGGCCACGTAGTGGGCGACGCCGGACTTGGTCATGTGGGTGTGCGCGCCACCCAGGTCCTCCATGGTGACCTCTTCACCGGTGACGGTCTTGATCACGTCGGGACCGGTGACGAACATCTGCGAGGTCTGGTCGACCATCACCACGAAGTCGGTGAGCGCGGGGGAGTACACGTGGCCACCGGCGGCGGGGCCCATGATCAGCGAGATCTGCGGGATCACGCCGGAGGCCTGCACGTTGCGGTGGAAGATCTCGCCGTAGAGACCGAGGGAGACGACGCCCTCCTGGATGCGCGCGCCCGCGCCCTCGTTGATGCCGACCAGCGGACGGCCGGTCTTGAGCGCCAGGTCCATCACCTTGACGATCTTCTCGCCGTAGACCTCGCCGAGCGAGCCGCCGAAGACGGTGACGTCCTGGGAGAAGATGCAGACGTCGCGGCCGTCGATGGTGCCGTAGCCGGTGACGACGCCGTCGCCGAGCGGGCGGTTGTTCTCCAGGCCGAAGTTCACGCTGCGATGCTTGGCGAGGGCGTCGAGCTCGACGAAGGAGCCTTCGTCGAGCAGGGCGAGGATGCGCTCACGCGCGGTCATCTTGCCCTTGGCGTGCACCTTGTCGACCGCGGCCTCACCCATCGGGTGTTGCGCTTCTTCCAGCCGATTCCGCAGATCAGCCAGCTTCCCGGCGGTGGTGTGGATATCGGGGGCGCCCGCCGATTCCGATGCGGGCTGCTGCTGGACACTCGTCATGGGTTGCGAGTGTAACCAGTGACACCTCGTCGCACTACGGCAGTCTCGCCTACCGGCCAGTAGAGAAACCCCAGCTAGGTGCGGCCCACCAGGGTATTCGCCCTGGCCTAGTAGCGTGCCGGGAATGAACAGGGCACCGATCGATGCGCAGCGTCTCGACAGCTCCTCGGCCGGCGGGCCGCTGTCGTTCTACGAGCGGATCGACGTCGTCGAGTCGACTGGATCGACCAATGCCGACCTCGTCGCCAGGGCCGCCGATTCGACCGCCGACCGGCAGGCACTACTCGCCGAGACCCAACTCCACGGCCGCGGCAGGCACGCTCGCACGTGGGTGAGCCCGCCGCGCGCGCAGATCGCGCTGTCGATCCTGGTGCGGCTGCCCCATATCGACCCGCCCACGCTCGGCTGGCGGCCGGTTCTCCCCCGCGTCCCGGTGATAGACCCCCATCGCCCCGCGGCCCCAACCCCCCCCGA
>NZ_JBHXMY010000304.1:0-7153 GCF_042720195.1 Nocardia sp. NPDC058497
CGGGTGAACAGTGCGATGGCGACGCTCATCGCGTGCAGAGGGGTCGTACGTCGTCACGTCCGCCGGTCGTCGGCGAGGTGAGATACAGGCAGGGGTCCTGGCCCGCTGCCCGGATCGCATCGTCGACCTGCTGCCAGGTGGTGTTGTCCAGCGCCGGGGTGCGGGAGAGGACGAAACCGGAGAGCCTGCTCGGAGCGGTGACCAATGCCCACGAGTAGTTCGCGCCGAGCGCGGTCACGAGGTAGTTGGTTGGACCCTCGCGCCGGTCCTGACCGGGAACGCTGGGGAAGCTCACGTGCAGTTGGGCGTTCGTGACCGGGTCGTTCACCGTGGCGGTGCCGCGGATCTCGTCGACGCCGCCGGTCCAGGTGTGGCAACGATTGTGGACGCCGATGTCGCCCTGGGAATCGAGGGTGTAGGTGGCGGTGGTGTCGCGCGCGCAGTTGAGGTTGAAGACCTGCGGTATCGCGGCGAGCTGATGCCATTCGCCGAGATAGCGGTTCAGCTCGAGCCGCGGTACGGGGGCGGGTGGTGCCGCTGCCGCGGCGCCCACCCCGGTGAGGCTCGCCGTCGCGGCAAGTGACAGGGCAGCGATCCATGGGTTATGTCGAGTGCGCACGGGAAGCTCCTCGAGATCGATGGTGTGGCCAGAATATCAGAAAACGATGCATAATTGATTCATGAATCGGCCGGTTCGGCGGGATGCCGCGATGTCGGACCGGCCTACCGGCGGGGCCGCGCCGACGCGCGCGGACCCGGCAGTGGCGTGCGGGCCGGGGCGTTCGGGGCAGAATGAAACGATGCCCGCCGGTTCTGCTCCCGCCACCGCCGTGGCCGGTTACACGGTGCGCGCGGTGGCCGAACGCCTCGGCATCCCGACCGCCACCCTCCGCAGCTGGAACCGCCGCTACGGGATCGGGCCCGCGCAAGATCGTCCGGGTCGCCATCGGCTCTACTCCGACGCCGACATCGCCGTGCTGGAGCACATGCTCGAACTGATCGGCGGCGGCGCGAGTCCGGCGGGCGCCGCTGCGGCGGCGCGCGGGCCCGCGCCGGTGCTCGGAGACCGTGCGCCCCTGCTCGATGCGGCGTTCGCGTTGGACACCACCGCCGCCTGCGCTCATGTGGACGCACACGTGCGGGCCTACGGTGTCGTGCAGACCTGGGAAGCGCTGTGCCGCCCCGCCTTTGCCGATATCGTCGCGCGCCAGGGTGCGGGCGAGGCATGTATCGATGTCGAGCATCTCCTGTCGTGGTCGATCGGTGCGGTCATGCAGCGAGTGACACCCGCGCCGGGTGGCGCACCGGTGCTGCTGGCGTGCACCAGCGGCGAAACACATTCGCTACCACTGGATGTTGTGCGTGCCGCGCTGGCGCAGGCCGGGGTCGGTGCGCGCATGCTGGGCGCCGACGTTCCCACCGACGCGTTGTCCGGCGCGCTGGCCCGGCACGCGAGCGCGCCCGCGGTGCTGCTGTGGTCCCAGCGCGAATCGACCGCCCTGACCTCGGCGGTGCTGGCCTGCGCGGCGGCCGGGGCGCGGGTGCTCGTCGGCGGGCCGGGCTGGGACGTCGTGATGCTGCCCGACGCGGCCGAGCGGATCGGTGGTCTGGCCGCCGCGGTGGAAGCCCTCAGCTGACCCCGGACTAGCAGCATGCTGCTGCGATGTAGTCGGTGAACGATGCGTAATCGATGCAGCCGGGGGATGTCCGTCAGTGGGATTCAGCCTGCTCCGGTGGATGTCGTGGTCCGGCCGAGGAGATGGCGCAGGGTCTCCTCCAGTCCCGCTGTGCGGAAGGTGTGCCCGGCGTCGGCCAGCCGTGACGGAATCACCCGCTGATTCGCCTCGGCGAGTTCGCGCGCACCTTGCTTGCCGAGCAGGAGTGCCGGTCCGAAACCGGGGACCGGTAGCAACGCGGGCCGGTGCAGCACCTTCGCCAGCACGCGGGTGTACTCGGTGTTTCGAACTGGCTGTGGCGCAACAGCGTTGACCGGGCCAGAGAGGGTGGTATCCCAGAGTGCGCGGTGAAACACGTCGACGAGATCGTCGATGCCGATCCACGACATCCACTGTCTGCCGTCGCCGATCCGCCCGCCGAGTCCGGCGGCGAACAACGGCCGCAACAGGCGCAGGGTGCCGCCTCGCGGTGACTGGACGATGCCGGTCCGCACCTGCACAGCACGCACTCCCGCCCCGGCGGCGGGCGCGCAGGCGGCCTCCCACTGGTCGACCACATCGGCCAGGAATCCGTCACCACGCTCGGACTGTTCGGTCAGTGCTTCCTCGCCGCGGTCGTAGCCGTAGTAGCCGATGGCGGAGGCGCTGACGAAGGTCCCGACTTCCGACGCGGCGGCGACTTCGGCGAGTCGCCGGGTCGGTTCGATGCGGCTCTCGGCCACCGCACGCTTGTGTTCGGTGGTGAATCGGCCCGCGATCGAGGCGCCCGCCAGATGAACCACGGCATCGATGCCGTCCAGGAGGTCGGCAGCCGGATTGGAAGGGTCCCAACGTCGTTCGTCGGGATGACGTGCGGGATGCCGGACCAGGTGCACCACGCGGTGACCCCCGGTGCTGAGGAAGGCGCTGAGTGCCGTGCCGATCAGGCCGGACGCGCCGGTGATCGCGATCGTGGTCGGCCGGTAGCCGGATTCGCTCGCGCGGTGGTGGGCGGCGAGGTCGTTCGCCAGCTGGCGGTAGCGGTAGTCGAAGATCGGCCGCAATGCCGATTCGGGAACGGGTGTCCGCACCCGGTCGATGACGCGGGTGTGCTCGTCGTCGACTTCGGCGAACTCGTGGATGTGGCGCCACGGCAGCAGTCGGGCGAGGGGGAGTGAGGCCGGGCCTTCGGCCGCGACGGCATCGGCGAACCGCTCGGGCGGTAGGTACTCGCCGGGGTCGTGCTGGGCGATCCAGCGCAGTCCGCCGGGGAAGCCGAGGACCGCCCGGCCGGTGGCCAGCGAATCCGCTTCGGCGAGCAAGGTCACCGGCTGCCACGGTGGTGCCAGCCGTGTGAACGCGCCGCGACGAGAAAACCAGGCGAAGACCGCGGCCCTGGGGGTTGCAACGATGTCGGAACAGTCGATGCCCATGACTCCACAGTAGCCATAAGACCTGGTCACGGAACCGCTACATCCAAAGGGGTACTGCCCACTGTACCCGGTGGTATGGTCGCCCATCGTGCGGGCAACGGTGCAGCACGGAAGGGCTCGACCATGGAACATCCGATCGAACGCCGCCGGTTTCTGCGTGTGGCCGGCGCGGGTCTGCTCGGTGCGGTGCTGATCGAGGCGCCGGCCTCGGCGGCTCCCGTCGCACCGCCCGGGGTACGAAGCCCGCTGCTGTTCCATTCCCCGGCAGTCGAACCGTTCGTCGACGAAATGCCCCGGCTGCCCGTGGTCCGCGGTGACCGGCTCGACCTCGTCGCCTCGACCACGACTCACCGCTTCCACCGTGACCTGCCGGAATCCCCGGCGCTGGGCTACAACGGGATGAGCTATCTGGGACCCACGATCGAGCATCCGGTGGGATCGCGGCTGCGGGTGCGCTTCGAGAATCGGATGACCACACACCCGCTCGCCGCCGACATGGACACCAGCCTGCACGGTGTCGCCGAGAGTTTCCGCGCCACGCCGCCGTCCTCACTGCATCTGCACGGTGGTGTGACACCGTCGGACAGCGACGGCCATCCCGAGCAACTCGTCTACCCGGGTGGCCGCATCGACCACGATTTCCCCTTGGTCCAGGACGCCGGTCACCTGTGGTACCACGATCACGCGATGGGCATCACGCGGGTGAACGTCTACGCCGGACTGGCCGGAATGCTGCTGCTCCGCGACGAATTCGACACCGGCGAACCCGGCAACCCGCTGGGTCTGCCCGCGGGGGAGTTCGAGATTCCCTTGGTGTTGCAGGAGAAACTGTTCACCGCCGACGGGCGTCAATCGGTCCGGTCGACGCCGGTGGTGCCGGAAGGTGGCTGGGAAGGCGGGGCGGTCGGGGACATCGGCCTGGTCAACGGCAAGATCTGGCCGTATCTGCCAGTCGCGCGCGGTCTCTACCGATTCCGGGTGCTCAATGCCGCGTCGTTCAGTGTGTGGAATCTGTTCTTCGGCAACCGGATGCGGTTCTGGGTGATCGGCAACGATCACGGCCTGCTCGACGCGCCCGTCGCGGTGCACGAGCTGCGGTTGTCACCGGGCGAACGAGTCGATCTGCTGGTCGATTTCACCGAACTGGACCCTGGCGAGACGGTCGAACTGCGCAACGACGAGGCGCCGGTGTTCCAGGCCGCGATCCTCGGTGAGGTCGCGATGCCGATGTTCTGCCAGTTCCGGGTGCAGGACCGACCGGGCTTCTCCGGCGGTGTGCCGGAACGGTTGCGCGGCGGCACATTCGGGCCGCCGGTGCTACCACCGATCGAGACGCCGACCGTGATCCGCACTGTCACGGTGAGCCAGCCCTACGAGCTGCGGGTGCCGCCCGCGATCATGTCGCTGAACAACCTGACCTTCGCCAGCCCCGATATCGAAATGCCACGCCAGGGCACCGTCGAACAGTGGGACATCGTCAACATCACACCCGACCCGCACCCGATCCACCTGCACCTGGTCACTTTTCGCATTCTCGGCCGGACACCACTGCGGACGGTCGACTATCAGCTGGCCCATCCGCAGCCGCCGGTCGGGCAGAAATGGGTCCCGTCGCCGCAAGGCTTCCTGGCCGGTCCGATGCAGCCGCCGCAGCCATGGGAGGCGGGTCGCAAAGACATCGTGCGGGTCGACGGCGGGACGGTCACCAGCGTCATCGTCCGGTTCCCGACCGCGGCGGAACTCGGCTTCGATCCGGACGCGACCTTTCCCCGCAGGCCCGCGACCGAACTCGCGGGCGCGGACAGCCATGGCGGGCACCGCGTCACCGACCATGCGGGTCATCACCCCGACGACCTGCAAGGTTACGTCTGGCACTGTCACCTGCTCGACCACGAGGACCACGACATGATGCTGAAATACCGCATCGTGCCGTAGGAGCGGCAGCATTCCATACTTTCAGGTACGGACATGTGTGCTTCGTAGTATGGTCGGTGCATCGCGACGCCGATCGCAGTCGCTGAGCGAATTGAACGTCAGGAGGCCGACAGTGGCCGATATCGTCGAAGATCGTGTCCAGCCGCCGGTGAAGTGCCCCACCGCTTTTCGCTATTGGGAAGCCCGCGTTACGCCGGCCGTGCGCCGGATCGAACGCGTCTTCGCGGCCGTCACCAGGCAACCGCTGTTCCCCAGCGACGAGCAGGCAGCCGCCCTGTGCGAGGACCTGTTCACCGGCGACCCGGTGGCCGAACGGTTCGTCGCCGAGGTCATACACGGCGAGATCGGATCGAAAGCCGGTCGCCGGATGCTGGACACGGCCCTCGCCGAGGGTATCGATGCGGTGCCCGACGCACCGGAATCCATGCGCGCGCTGTTCGCCGAGTTCGAGACGGTACCCGACTGGGTGGTGCCCGAACTGGTGGAACAGGGCGCGGCGATCTGGCGGCGCTGGGGCACCATGCTGTTCAGCTTCGCCGGTGCCGAAACTCTCGAGATGTACACCGAAGCCGCGGTCGCGACCCCGCTGTCGCTGGCGGGCGGGTACGCCGGGGACAGCGCGCTGCGCCGGTTCCTGGAGACCACCCGCTTCTGGATGGACGTCTCCGCCCGCGACGCGCTGCTCACCCCCGGCTCGGCGGGCCGGGCCACCGCGCTGAAGGTGCGGGTCATGCACGTGTCGGTGCGGGCCAAGGTCGCCGACCATCCCGAGTGGGACATCGAACGCTGGGGTCTGCCGATCAGCCAGACCTACCAGATGCTGACCCTGCTGGGCGGCAGCGTGACACCCGGCCTCGGCCTGTGGGCGCTGGGCTATCAGACGACACCGTCGGAAATCCGTGCGCTGCTGCACTTTCAGAAGTACATGGGCCATCTGCTCGGCGTGCGGTTGCGCTGGTATCCGGAGACCGTCCTGGACGCGCTGCGGGTGCTGGCCATGACGATCGCGTCGCGGTCCTACGACGCCGGACAGCACGGGACGGAACTGATCGAGTCCTATCCGGCGGCGTTCGCGCCTCGCGACGGTCACCGTGGCCTGACCCGGTTGCGCGAGATGTACAACTACCGGGTCAATTCCGTGTACTCCGCGATGTACATGGCGCCCGGCACCCGCCGCCGCTACACCATGCCGCCCGCGTTTCCGTGGATCCTCATTCCGATCCTGCGCTTTCCGGCGATCACCGCGATGGAGATCGCGCGCCGGGTCTGCCCGCCGTTCGCACGCGTGCACGAGAAGCTCATGCTCGCGCATCGCGAGAACTGGTACCGGGCCCAGATGCAGGGTCGCGAAGCGGCCTTCGACGCCAGCGGCGCGCTGCGCCGATGAACCCACCGAAAGCAGCCATGACTACCGCAGACATCGTCGAAGTATGGAACGGGCCCGGACGTCAGGACGGCGTGCTGACACCGGTGCAGCCCCGGCACAACGGATTACATCCGTCGCCGAGCAAGCTGGCCTTCGAACACTGGTATTTCGACGCGCACCTCGACACCGGTCACGTGGTGATCGGCTTCCTGACCAAACGCCGCCCCGAGGATCTGCCTCTCGCGCGGCCGTGGGTGGAGATGATGGTCTACGCGCCCGACGGCACCCGTCGTCAGGTGTCGCAGCGTTATCCCCGCTCGGCCACCTCGTTCTCCACCGATGGCTGCGACGTGCGCGTCGGCCACAACACCGCGCGCACCGAATTCCGGGCCGACGGGCTCCCGACCCACCACCTGCGCATGGCCGAGGACGGCATCGTCTTCGACCTGCGGTTCCACAACGAAGTGCCCAGCTGGATGCCGGGCAAGGGCGAAACCCGCTTCGGCGCCAAGGATTCCTTCGGCTGGATGGTCGGCGCCCCGCGGGCACGGGTGACCGGCGCGATCGAACTCGACGGCGTGCGGCACGAGGTCACCGGGCGTGGGTATCACGACCACAACTGGGGCGTCGGCGACATGAAGAAGATCATCGAGCGCTGGCATTGGGGACGGCTCTACGTCGAGGACTACTCGCTGCTGTTCGCCTCGGTACTGACCCAGCAGCGCCGAGGCGGGCACGAGATCAGCCCGCTGATGCTCGCGCAC
>NZ_JBHXMY010000305.1:0-7130 GCF_042720195.1 Nocardia sp. NPDC058497
ACCGGAATCTGCGTCGTGCTGGCGGATATCGAGGCCCAGGGTGGCGTCGGCGCCGGCTTCACCCCGATCAGATAACGGGCGGTCCCCGCGCAGGTGGACGTGGCGGACGAGCAGGCGGTCGCCGAGTTGTTCGACCGGGCGAAACGGGAGCTCGGCGGCGTAACGTCGTGTTGCGTCGAGCAGAGGCGCGCCGGGCCGGCCACTACCTCTGGCTGTGGCAGTTCTGGATTCGCTGCTGAGCGACCGGTTGGCGAGCTGGTACCGGTACGTTCGTAAGGATCGGCCCACCAACAGAGACACCGTCGCCGGATTGTGCCGGAAGCTGTTGCACGGCTTCGATACCAAGACCAACACAGCGTCCACGACCGCCCGGCTGGCGGTTGACCACGATGGGTGTTGCGACCGTGGTGACTTGGGTTGCGGCATTGATCCTCTCGGTCACGCAGGCCCTCGACTCGAATCTGCTGCTCGCTGTCTTTGCGACGGCGACCACCCTGGCGGCGGGCACACCCTGGCTGGTCCTGGCGCTGTTGGGGGTGGTGAAGTACCGCGCCGTCGCGGTGTCGTCGATCCTGCCGCTGATCATCGTTGGGGTGATGGTGGCGGGCGTCAACGTTTGCCGGAGCGGATCGCGTGGCTGGTGTCCGAATCCACGATGACGTCGGTAGCACAGCGGTGTGATCGGGTGGCGGAGCCGCGGTGGGTCGGTGTCTTCCGGGTCGAGGGGATCCGGCGGGATCACAACGGTGCGTGTGAGCTCCGTATCGGGGATTCGTTGGGTGTCGACGGGCTGGCCTATTTCCCGCCCGGTGTCCAGGTGCCACCTGTGGGCGAGGGCTCGAAGCAGTACACGCCCTTCGACGGGCCGTGGTACCGCTACGAGTTCGTGGCGGACTACATCGATTGAGCTCGGCGGGTGGTGCCGACGCTCACCAGAAGTGGGGTGTGAGGCCCCAGCAGTCGAACTCGGCGGTGAGCAGGGTGCGCAGTGTGGTGCGGGTGGGGAAGCGGTCGGGGTCGGCGCCGGTGACGGCGAGGGTGACGGTGTGGCCGTCGGTGGAGAAGGACAGGTTGACGCCGACCTCGACGCGGCGGAACATCTCGGGGTCGCCGGTGCAGACGACCGGGCGCATGAGGACGGCGGCGGCGCGGTGGTCCCCGATGGCGGCGACGGACTGGGCGGTGTCACCGAGGTTGGTGCACAGGCATTCCGGGGCCTTGGCGGTGCGGGCGAAGTGGTGCAGGACGAAGCGGGGGAGGAGCATCTGCAGAGGTTGCAGGTGCTGGAGAGCCGGGGTGGTCGCCGGGTAGCGATAGGCGGTGGCGGCACGCTTCACCGACGTGCGGACGGCGCCCAGGTCGATGCGGTCGGTGGTGTTGTAGCGGACCGAAATCGGTAGGCCGGTGGTGGCGTTCGCGCGGGGATCGTTCGCGGTGCGCATGGAGTGGGGGATGTCGACGCGGATATCGGCGGTGTCGCCGACGCGGTCGGTGCGACCGAGCAGTCCCGCGCCGAGGGCGATCAGGAGGCCGTTGGTCGTGCCGGAATGCGTTGCGGCGACGGCGTTCCACTGGCCGAGTTCGAGTTGGACGACGACATCCGCGGGTGACCATCGTTCGGGCAGTGGCAGCGGGGGAGTCGTGGGGCGGGGAGTGCGTTCGGGCTCGGTGACGGCGCGAGTCGCGAGGGCGGCACGGATGCCTTTCACCACCGCGCGCAGCTGCGCGCCCGCATCGGAAAGGTTCGCGCTCAGTGTGTTTCGGGGAGCGCTGCCGACGAGGCGCCCGGAACTTGCCGAGCGGTCGGGGTCCTCGCCGTTGACGAGGCGGGCCAGCGCATCACCGACGGCGAACAGCACCGCGCCGCCGTCGGAGGCGACATGCGAGGTCACCAGCGACACCAGTGTCCCGCCCGCCGTGGTCGGGGCCGCGGACAATCGCCACACCAGACCGGCCGCCGGGTCGAAATCCACCTGGCTCTGGGCGAAGTACCAGTCCAGGACCTCGTCGTCGGCGACGGGCACGGCATCACAGCCGAGCGGGAGCGATTCCGGGGCGGGCACCCAGTACGGGCGGGCGAACGGCACGCGGGTGGTTTGCACCCGGCGGGCGAGGAAACCCTGGGCGAGCTGGGCGTGGAAGCGGTCGAGCAGGTCGCGGCCGAGCGGCTCGTCGAACCGCCAGGCGAGCTGGTTGACCAGTGCGTTGCCGTAGAGGCTGTGCAGTTTGAGGAACAGGTCGTCGTCGGCGGTGAGCCGGTTGACGGCGGTGGGCAGGGCAACGGACGGGGCGTGGGAGGTCAGTGTCATGGGGATCCTCAGCGGGCGCGCAGGGTGCGGACGGTCAGGGGCGCGAACACGGCGACGACGACGAGCGCAGCCACCATCGACCAGCAGGCATCGGCGCCGACAGATCCGTCCTCGGCGAGCATGCGCACCGCCGACACCAGATACGACACGGGGTTGCAGTCGGAGACATAGCCGAGCCAGGTGGGCATCGACTCCTCGGGCACCAGCGCGTTGGAGGCGAAGCTGAGGAAGGTGAGCACCAGCATCGACATGCCCTGCACAGCGGCGGGTCGGGACACGGTGACCCCGATGAACGCGAACAGCCAGCTGATCGCGGTGGTCGCCAGCACCACCAGCACCGCACCGGCGAGGAAACCGACCGGGTGCGCGGGCCGGTAGCCCATGGCGAAGCCGACGATCACCACCGTCGTGGCGGCGATGACATAGCGCGTCGCCCCGGCGAGCAGTGCACCGGCGACCGGCGCGGATCGGGCGATGGGCATGGCGACGAACCGGTCGAACACACCCGACCGGATGTCCTCGGACAGCTGCACTCCGGTCGCGACGGAGGAGGTGAGCACGATCTGCACCAGCACACCCGGTATCAGAATCGGCAGGTACGCGTCCATGCTGCCCGCGATGGCGGTGCCGAAGATGCTGCCGAACAGCAACGGCCCGACGATGGGCAGCAGGAGGGCGTCGTAGAGCAGCTGCGGGCTGTGCCGGAAGGTCAGCAGTCCCCGCCACGCCATCATCAGCGACTGGAACAGCGAGGCGCGCAGGCTGACGTGGGTGACGCGGGGACGGCGATCGATCGTCGCGGGCGCGGTGCGCTCGGCGGTGGTGACGGTCATGATGGTCTCGGCTTCCATGGTCAGGCGGCGGCGCGTGCCGTACCGGTGAGTGCGAGGAACACCTCGTTCAGGTCAGGTCGGTCGACGGCGAAACCGCGCAACGCGATGCCGGCGGCCCGGCAGGCCGCGACGATGTCGGCGGCGGTGCCCGCATCCGCGAGCGCGACGGTCAGCGTGCCCGCCGACGACCCCTCGGGAACCTCGCCGGTCAGCTCGGCGACAATCGCCTCGGCGTGCCCGGACTGGCTCACCTCGGCGAGCTCCAGGCGCAGCACCTGCTCACCGATGGACGATTTGAGCTCGGCGGCGGTGCCCTCGGCGACGATCGCGCCGCGGTCGATGACGGCGATCCGATCGGCCAGCGCGTCCGCTTCCTCGAGGTACTGCGTGGTGAGCAGGACGGCCGCCCCGCGGGCAACGAGCTTGCGGATGATGCCCCACATACGGTCACGGGTATGCGGGTCGAGCCCGGTCGTCGGCTCGTCGAGGAAGATCAGCGGCGGATCGGTGATCAGCGTCGCCGCCAGATCCAGACGCCGCCGCATCCCACCAGAGAACTGGCCGACCGGGCGATCGGTGACCGCGGTCAGCTCGAACTCGTCCAGGAGTTCGGCGCTGCGCGCGGCGGCCTCGCGGCGGGACAGCCCGAGCAGCCGCCCGAACAGGCGCAGATTCTCACCGGCGGTGAGGGTTTCGTCGACGGAGGCGTACTGGCCGGTGAGCCCGATCATCGAGCGCACCGCGGTGGCGTCGCGCACGATGTCGTAGCCGAAGATCTCCGCGCTGCCCCGATCGGGACGCACCAAGGTCGCCAGCATGCGGACGGTGGTCGTCTTGCCCGCACCGTTGGGGCCGAGCAGGGCGAAGACCGTGCCGGCGGCGACAGTGAGGTCGACGGCGCCCACGGCCGTGAAATCGCCGTAGGACTTGCCGATTCCGCTGGTGCGGATGGCGATGTCGGTGGTCATGGGAGCCTCCCTGCGGCGTCGATCGGTTCGGGGGTGACCGGCGCGAGTGTTTCGACGGCATCGACGGCTCGCTCGACACCATCGGTGGTGAACCCCGCGGCATAGGCCGTGGCGCGACGACGGACTTCGGGGGTCGAGATCCGGTCGAGGAGTGTGTCCAGGCGCGCGCCGGTGAGCGCGCCGGCGGGAATGGTCGCTGCCAATCCGAGCCGCTGCAGCGCCTGACCCCAATAGGGCTGGTCGGCCTGAACCGAGCAGATCACCTGCGGCACACCTGCTCTCAGTGCCGCAGCGGTCGTGCCGGCGCCGCCGTGATGCACCGCCGCCACACATCGCGGCAGCACCTCGGCATGGTCGACGTAATCGACGACGGCCACCTCGGCATCGATGCAGGGCGTGATCGCGGCCCACCCCGACGCCAGCAGCAGCCGACGCCCCCGTCGCGCGCAGACGGCGCGGAGCATGGCGACGAACTCGGCCGGGTCGCCGACGTCCATGGAACCGAAGCCCACGTAGATCGGTGCGGAACCGGCAGCCAGCCACTGATGGAGATTCGTTGCAGCATGCGGCTGAGACGTGGCGCTGGTGGTTTCCTCAACCCGATGGATCGGGATCGGATCGGTGGTCTGCAGGTGGAGGTCGGCGGTGGCGGACCGGAAGACGGCGGTGCGGTCGTCGGCTCGATCGAGGGTGTGGGTGGCGCGTCCGTAGTCGAACCGGGGGCGGCAGCCGAGGGTGAAGGTCAGACTTCCGCGCACCACCCGCACGATGCGCACCAGCCGGTGCCGGTCGGTGGGCGCGGTGTGCTCGATCGGTTCCATGAAATCGGCGACCTCCCCCACACCGTCGGGCCCCGAGAACCGGGTGACCAGGACGGCCGTATCCGGGAGGTAGAGCTGCCGGACGGTGCCGGCGGCGGTGGTGTCGACGGCGATCGAGCAGTGCCCGCCCTTCTCGCTGTCGAGCAGCGAGGCGAACACGCTGGGGGAATCGAATCGGGGAGCACACCACCAGTCGATCGTTCCGGCGGCCGAAACCAGTGCCGCGGTCTGGAGATCGCCGACGATGCCGTGCTCGTCGATCGGCGGTTACGCGTTCACGAGCGCTCCTCCCTCGGGACCGTCCGCCCGGTGGTCGGCCGACTTCAGCCAACCAGCTGACCGCGGCGGCGGCCTCACTCGGATCTGTTGCCTGCCATCGGTCCTCACCGTGTTCGTCGGACGCCACCGGTCTCACTTCGGAAAGGTTTGCTACCTCGGTACTACATATTTCGACGGTGAAATTCTGTGGACCGTCCGTGCCGGTCGAAAATGCGCCCCGACCGGCAATTGGTCGGCCGCCGTGCCGACGGCGAGCGGAACTCGAGCACCGGGGAGATTTCGCGCCGGCACCCGCCTCACCTGCCGAAACGGCGATCATGTTGTCGGCGAGACGAATACACGAGCGCGCTCGCTGGTAATGCTCCAATGCCGGCGATATCGCGTCGTGATCGGCGGCAGCGAGTTGCTATGGTGGGCAGGCGAATCGTTCGTCCGAATGTTAGGAAGCTTGATGGGAAGCACTGCTCTCGACGTCATTGCCCTGCTGGTCAACCGTGCCGTCGGTTTCTGGAACTGGATGGCGACCGGCTCTGCGGGATTCCCGCCGCTGTGACGGTGTGACCTGTGCGCGCGAACCCCCGAAAGCCCCTCGGCTTTCGGGGGTTTCGCCATTTCCCGGTGAGACGGACGTCCGGTTCTGTCGGACCCCGGCGTTACCGTTGGCGCACAGCCCATGTCGAGGAGGGTGACGATGACCGACAGTGTCGACGGTGTGCGGGAACGAGCGCAGCGTCCGGAGGATCTGAGCCGGCTGGTGGTCGAACGGCTCAATGCCGGCGACGTGGACGGCCTGGCCGAGTTGTACGAATCCGATGCGGTGCTCGCCCTGCCGGACGGTGTCGTGGCGACGGGGATCGAGGAGATCCGGGCGGCCTACGCGCGCCTGGTGGCCGACCGTCCGGTGTTCCAGCCGGGGCCCCAGGCGCCCGCGCTGCAAGCAGGCGATCTCGCGCTGACCTCGTCGCGGCTGCCCGGTGGCACCGGCGCCACCGTCGAGGTGGCGCGCAGGCAGCCCGACGGTAGCTGGCGCTGGATCCTGGATCAGCCGAACGTGCTCGGCTGATCCGTCCCGGAGTCCGTTGCGTCAGTTCTGGTTCAGGCCCGTCGACAGCACGACGACGACCTTGTCCTGGGTCACTTCGCTGACCCGGACATCCATACCATTGGATGCCTGCGACTGCCCGACGGGCACGGTGACCTGCTGACCGCCGACGCTCAAGGTGACCACGTCACCCTCGACGGCGACCAGTTCGGCATCGATGCCGAGGACCGAGGCCTTCGCGTTCACCCCGCGATCGAAGGTGACGGTGCAGCCGCTGACTGTGCACTCGGAGGTGGTGCCGTGGCCCGTCATGGTGCAGGCGGACGCGGCGAAGGGAAGCAGGAGGGCGAACGCGGACAGCGCGATCAGCCGACGAACAGGCATGGCGCCAGTGTAGTGCGAGTCGGCCGGTCGTCGTGGAAAGCGTGGACTAGGGATCGAAGGTGCAACGGATCGGTCTCGCCGTGTTGCGGGCCTGCCGTGCCGGTAATAGCGTCGCTGAGAGGTAACTGGCATCGCAGCATTGGTGCCGATCGTGTCCGGTGCGTGTCGGGGTGACTGGTCGAAGCTGTCGATGGCGGACAGATCTGCCGGTCAGCCGGGTGGTCGCTGGGAGCGGCGGCTGAGATCGGGAGGTGGGACCATGATCGCGGGCGAGATGACTGTTGCCAGTCGCTGGTGGTGGCGGCCGGGGTGGACTCCGGGACGTTCGTTCTACGACTGGCAGGTCACCCCGACCCAGCCGGTCGCCGACAAGCTGGTGGAGATCTTCGCGCCCACCATCGCCCGGCTGCCCGGACTCGAGCAGGTCGACGCGGCCCGCCTGCGCATCGGCGTGCAGGGGATCGGCTTCGTCGACGGGGTGAAGGGCGTGCACC
>NZ_JBHXMY010000306.1:0-7105 GCF_042720195.1 Nocardia sp. NPDC058497
CCGCCTAACGTACCGCCACCCCCTTTTTAGTAGGGTTGCAGACCACCCGGCATCAGTACTCCGATCCGGTGGTTACCGACCGAGGGCGGCCAGCGCCCGGGCGTTGACTTCGTCGACCTCGCCGATGCCGTCGACCGTGACGACCAGACCGTCGTAGTGCTCGAGCAGCGGTTCGGTCTCCTCGCGGTAGACACGCATCCGGTTGCGAATGACGTCCTCGGTGTCGTCGGCACGACCACGGGCGAGCATCCGCTCGACCACGGTGTCCTCGGCGACCACGAAGCACAGCACCGCGTCGAGCACAGAGCCGTTGTTCTCGAGGATCTTCTTCAGCGCGTCTGCCTGGTCGACCGTGCGCGGGTAGCCGTCGAGCACGAAGCCGTTCGCGGCGTCCGGCTCGGCGACGCGGGCCTCGACCATGCGGTTCGTGACGTCGCTGGGGACGAGGTCGCCCGCGTCCATGTACTTCTGCGCTTCGCGACCGAGGGCGGTCTGCTGGCTGATGTTCGCGCGGAAGAGGTCTCCGGTGGAGATGTGCGGAACGCCCAGCTTCTCCGACAGCAGGACGGCCTGAGTACCTTTGCCGGCACCCGGCGGACCGAGCAGAACAACTCTCACTTGAGGAACCCTTCGTAATTTCGATTCATCAGCTGGCTCTCGATCTGCTTGACCGTGTCGAGACCAACACTGACCATGATGAGCACCGCGGCACCGCCGAAGGCCATGTTCGCCGACTGGCCCGTGCTGCCCGCGCCGAGGAACAAGCTCGGGAGGACGGTGACCGCGCCGAGGTAGATCGAGCCAGGCAGGGTGATGCGGCTCAGAACAAAATTCAGGTAGTCGGCGGTCGGCCTACCCGGACGATAGCCAGGAATGAAGCCACCGAACTTCTTCATCTCGTCGGCGCGTTCCTCCGGGTTGAAGGTGATCGCGACGTAGAAGTAGGTGAAGAACACGATCAGACCGAAGTAGATGGCGATGTAGACCGGGTTGGTCGGGTCGACCAGATACTTCTGGATGATCTCCTGCCACCAACTCGGCTCTGTCGCCGTGCTCGACCCGGTCAGCTGCGCGATCAGGTTGGGCAGGTACAGCAGTGAGGACGCGAAGATCACCGGGATGACACCGGCTTGATTGACCTTCAACGGCAGGTAGGTCGAGGAACCGCCGTACATCTTGCGGCCGACGACGCGCTTGGCGTACTGCACCGGAATCCGGCGCTGGCCCTGCTCGACGAAGATCACGGCCACGATGATCGCCAGCACGGCGGCACAGACGAGACCGAAGACCAGGCCACCGCGGGTGTCCAGGATCGCCTTGCCGTCGAGCGGGATGCGGGCGGCGATACCGGCGAAGATGAGCAGCGACATGCCGTTACCGACACCGCGCTCGGTGATCTGCTCGCCGAACCACATCACCAGCGCCGCACCGGCGGTCATCACCACGACGATGATGATCATGCCGAAGATGCTGGTATCGGCCAGGATCGGCTTGGCGCAGCCCTGCAGTAGCTGACCGCGCGCGGCCAGCGCGACGAGACCGGTGGCCTGCAGAATCGCCAGGGCGATCGACAGATACCGGGTGTACTGCGTCATCTTGGTCTGGCCGGATTGGCCTTCCTTGCGCAACTCCTCGAAGCGCGGGATGACGACGGTCAGCAGCTGGATGATGATGCTCGCGGTGATGTAGGGCATGATGCCGATCGCGAACACCGACAGCTGCAGCAGCGCACCACCGGAGAACAGGTTGATGAGCTGGTAGATACCGGCGGATTCACCACCGGAGACCTGCTTCACGCACTCCTGGACGTTTTGGTAATCGACGCCGGGGGATGGCAGCGCGGCACCCAACCGGTACAGCGCGATCAACCCCAGCGTGAAGAGAATCTTCCGCCGTAAGTCCGGAGTCCGGAAGGCCGATACGAAGGCGGAAAGCACAGATCCTCCTGGCGAACGACATGGGTCATGCCATGCGACTGAACCAACACCGCGTCGTGTGGGATACGTCAGCCGATGACGAGCTTGGCAGACAACACTTGAACTCTAACAGTGACACCGGACGAGCTCTCGACTCGTCCGGTGTCTGCTGCTAACTACAGTACCGTCAGGCCAGTTCGGTGACGGTGCCACCGGCGGCGGCGATCTTCTCCTTGGCGGAGCCGGTCACCTTGTCGGCGGTCACCTGGACCGCGACACCGATTTCACCATCGCCGAGGACCTTGACCAGCTCGTTCTTGCGAACGGCGCCGGCCGCGACGAGCTCGGCCTTACCGACCGTGCCGCCCTCGGGGAACAGCTCCGCGATGCGGCCCACGTTCACAACCTGGTACTCCACGCGGAAGCGGTTGGTGAAGCCCTTGAGCTTCGGCAGGCGCATGTGCAGCGGCATCTGGCCACCCTCGAACGCCGGGGAGACGTTCTTGCGGGCCTTGGTGCCCTTGGTACCACGACCGGCGGTCTTACCCTTGGAACCCTCACCGCGACCCACACGGGTCTTCTCGGTCTTGGAACCCGGCGCAGGACGCAGGTGGTGCAACTTGATGGTCATTGTCAGACCTCCTCAACTGTTACGAGGTGGCGCACGACGTTGATCAGACCGCGGTTCTGAGCGTTGTCCTCACGGACAACACTCTGACGGATCTTGCGAAGGCCCAGCGTACGCAGGGAGTCCTTCTGATTCGCCTTGGCGCCGATGGTGCTCTTGATCTGGGTCACCTTGAGATCAGCCATGTCAGGCTCCCTGTCCCGCACGCGCACGCAGCATGCCCGCCGGAGCGACATCCTCGATCGGCAGACCGCGACGCGCGGCAACCTCTTCGGGACGCTGGAGCATCTTGAGCGCGGCAACCGTCGCGTGAACGACGTTGATCGCATTGTCGCTACCGAGCGACTTGGCCAGAATGTCGTGAATGCCAGCGCATTCGAGCACGGCACGCGCCGCGCCACCGGCGATCACACCGGTACCGGGCGAAGCCGGACGCAGCATGACGACACCGGCCGCCGCCTCACCCTGAACCGGGTGGGTGATGGTCGAGCCGATCATCGGGACACGGAAGAAGCCCTTGCGAGCCTCCTCGACACCCTTCTGGATGGCCGCGGGAACTTCCTTGGCCTTGCCGTAGCCGACGCCGACCAGACCGTTGCCGTCACCGACGATCACGAGGGCGGTGAAGCTGAAGCGACGACCACCCTTCACGACCTTGGAGACGCGGTTGATCGCGACTACGCGCTCGAGCTGGTTCTTCTCGGCAGCCTGGTCCCGACGGTCACCGCCGCGACGGTCGCCGCCACCGCGACGATCGCCACGGCCGCCCTCGGGGGCATTGGGGTTCTGTCCGGCGGGTCCGCTGCCGCCGTCACGCCGCTGACGTCCCGGCATCAGACGTTCCTTCCATTCGAAATAACAGTCATCAGAACTTCAACCCGCCTTCACGAGCGGCATCGGCCAGCGCCGCGATACGGCCGTGGTAGTCGTGACCACCACGGTCGAACACGACCGCCTCGATACCGGCAGCCTTGGCACGCTCGGCGATCAGCTGACCGACCTTGGCGCCCTTGGCGGACTTGTCGCCCTCCAGCGCACGCACATCGGCCTCGATCGAGGACGCGGCGGCGATGGTCTTGCCGACCGAATCGTCGACGAGCTGGGCGTGCAGGTGCCGCGAGGAGCGGTTTACCACCAGGCGCGGACGCTCGGTGGTGCCGACGACCTTCTTGCGCAGACGTAAGTGACGGCGGGTCTTCGACAGACGACGCTTCGTGGAAGCGTCCTTGCCCAGCGGAATCCGCTTGGCCTTCTGGTTTTCGGTTTGCGCCATGATCACTTACCCGTCTTTCCGACCTTGCGGCGAACGACCTCGCCGGCGTAGCGGATGCCCTTGCCCTTGTACGGGTCGGGCTTACGCAGTCCGTGGATGACAGCGGAGATCTGGCCGACCTTCTGCTTGTCGATACCGGACACGGAGAACTTGGTGGGCGATTCCACCGCGAAGGTGATGCCCTCCGGGGCCTCGATCGGCACCGGGTGGCTGTAGCCCAGGGCGAACTCGAGGTTCGAGCCCTTGGCGGCCACACGGTAACCGACACCGAAGATTTCCATCTTCTTCTCGTAGCCCTTGGTGACACCCTCGATCATGTTGGCGATCAGGGTGCGGCTCAGGCCGTGCAGCGAGCGGTTTGCGCGCTCGTCGTTCGGACGCTGGACCTCGAGCTCGTTGCCCTCGCCCTTGGCGACGGTGATCGGCTCGGCCACGGAGTGCGACAGGGTGCCCTTGGGACCCTTCACCGTGACGACCTGGCCGTCGATGGTGACGTCGACGCCGGCCGGAATCTCGATGGGCTTCTTACCAATACGCGACATTAGTAGTCCTCCCTTACCAGACGTAGGCGAGGACTTCGCCGCCCACGCCCTGCTTGGCCGCCTGACGGTCGGTGAGCAGACCGGTCGACGTGGAAATGATCGCCACGCCGAGGCCGCCGAGGACCTTGGGCAGGTTGGTGGACTTCGCGTACACACGCAGACCCGGCTTCGAGACGCGACGCAGGCCCTGCAGGCTGCGCTCACGGCTGGGGCCGTACTTCAGATCGACGACGAGGGACTTGCCCACGGTCGCGTCTTCGGTGCGGTAATCGGCGATGTAGCCCTCACGCTTCAAGATCTCGGCGATGTTCGCCTTGAGCTTGGAGTGGGGCGCCTTCACCTGATCGTGGTACGCCGAGTTGGCGTTGCGCAGACGTGTCAAGAAGTCTGCGATCGGATCAGTCATGGTCATGGTTAGACCTCGACACCTTTCTCGCTGCGGTTCCCATGCAGCATCTCCCCGCTTTCGCGAGGTGACCGTGGGCCTACAACAATTCGGCTGGTCCGGACGGCACTTACCGACCGGATGAGTTCTCGTTACGAGCTCTCGGCGCCTGGACCGTCCGCCCGCTTCACCTACAGTCAGCGAGGCGCCAGCGGACACAGTGGTGCCCAGGCAACCGCTCTAGTGTAGGCAATGCCGTGGTCAGGACAAAATCTGGGGCTCGGTCGCCGCCTTGGCGGTGAGCAGGATCGCCACGGCCGAGACGACGGTGGCCACGATCAGCATCATCTCGCCGCCGACCAGCATGCTCAGCACGCCGCCGAGGAAGGCGCCCACGGCGAAGGATCCGTACTGCAGCGCGTAGCCGAGCCAATCACGGGAGCTGCCGCCGCTGACATGGCTTTCGATGCCCTGACTCAGCTTCACCACCGTGCCGGTCGCGTAGCTCAGCGGAACGCTGGTCTCGCCGTTCTTGACGAAGGCGGTGTTGAGCGCGCCGACCGCGAACGCGACGAAGGCGATGGGGATGAACCCCACCTCCTGTCCGCCCGTGCGGTCGAGGACCCAGTCGACGACGGCGGCGGCAGCCAGGGCGGCGGTGGTCACCACGGCCGCGCCGTAGCGGCTGTCGCGCCACACGCGCCTGCGCAGCAGCGAGGCCACGAACACGCCGAGACCGAAGGAGAAGAGCAGGGTGATGGCGCCGGTTGCCAGGACGACATCATTGTCGAACCAGCCGAGGACGGCTCGCTCGGTATTTCCGGTCATGAACGTCACGAAATATCCGGCGGAATGCGTGTAGGCGGCTGCGCCGATAAATCCGGCCAGCACCGAAAGAAAGGCGACCATCGGCATCGCGCCGGTCGGCATCCCCCGGTACGCGGGGTGGCGGGCCAGGTCACGCCCGGTTTTCTCTGTGGCTATCGTCACAATCCCACTTCCTCCACTTGTCCTGGAATTAGGGATCATCGTCGACACCCGGTTGCGCCACATTTCCGCGCAACAAGCCCGACAGTAGCGACGGAGTAGCGTGCCGACCACCTGGGCACGAAAACTATCGGGAGAAACACAGAGTCCGCCGCAATACTTAACTCTTCGTCGAACTCGGCCTCCAACCCGAACCCGACGACCACCGCCGAGTCCTGGCAGTGCTCACCTATCTGCGACTGGCCGATTGACAGCGAGGCCGTCCGCGCTTTTCGGCCTGATGCTCAGCGCCACTTCGATGGCGAGCTCGCGCAGCGTCTCTCGATCGGCGACGCCGGGAAGATAGGCCGCGACCACAACCACCCACGGCGTGTCGGTGAATCGGCGCAGCGCCTGGACGGATATCGCCGTCGCATGGACCGGTTCCTGCACCAGCAGCGACACCCCAGCCCCTGACACCTGTTCACACCGGTCGGCCTTTCCCCCACCGAATCCCGGCGCCAGCTCGGCGAGCCCGGTCCGCTGCGGCACCCGCATCCACGCGACCGCCAGTGAACCCATCAGCGGGGCACCCGACTCGTCGACGCCGGGCAGCAGCACCGTAACCGCCGACCCCGCCTCCGCCGCCGCGCTCCTGGTGGCGGCGATACCGTCCCAGTCGGGTGCGTAACTCTCCAGCGGAATGCCGTTCTCCGGCAATGCGATCGACCATTCGAAGTCCGGTGTCGCGACAACCGGCTGTGCGTAGGACATGTTTCGTCTCCCCCTCGTATCCGAATCCCTTGAACTGGTGGCGAATCCACGAATCCCGAGTTCGCTCCGCCGCAGTACACCCGGATAGGAACGCCCAGGTCAAGCGAAAGCACCCCCCACTTATGACTCACGTCACGTGAATCGGATCTCGCTTTCACCGGGAGTGCAGCGCCGAGATGGTGAATCCGATCGGCTCTCATGGGCTTACGGCGAGAGCTGGTCCGCATGTCGGTATGCCGCGCGTCACGCGCGCGTATCGCTCGGGCGGGCTCGAGCGTTACTGCGATTGTCGCCACATGCCCGACTCGGGGCTGGTTCGGCGCCGAGTTCCTGTGGTCTACTGCGGTTGCGTTGCTCGTCGAATGTTGTTGTCGGCGAATGCATCTTGCGTTGTCGGGTTTGGTAGTCGTGGGGGTTTCCGTGGGGTTTGCGCAGTTTCCGATCGATGAGTTGGCGGGGATCGGTGCGGATTTGTCGCGGATCGAGGCCGAGTTGAGTGCTCCGCGGAAGTCTCTGGCCGATGCGCAGGGTT
This sequence comes from Nocardia sp. NPDC058497, assembly GCF_042720195.1. Taxonomy (NCBI): domain Bacteria; kingdom Bacillati; phylum Actinomycetota; class Actinomycetes; order Mycobacteriales; family Nocardiaceae; genus Nocardia; species Nocardia sp. NPDC058497. The sequence goes on from NZ_JBHXMY010000306.1 coordinate 7,017, forward strand.
TGGGTTCGCAGCAGCAGGACGCGATTCGGAATGCGATCGAGGATTTCCATACCGACTGGGCGACCAGTGTCGCGCAGGTAGTCGACAAC
>NZ_JBHXMY010000307.1:0-1462 GCF_042720195.1 Nocardia sp. NPDC058497
ATCGGCCGATCGCAGATCACGATGCCACCGGAGTGGATGCCCAGATGACGCGGCAGGCCGTCGAGTTCACCGGCGAGTTCGAGCACCGGCGCCGGGATATCGGTGCCGGTCTCCGCCGACACCCCGGACCAGCGGCTCACCTGCTTGCTCCACGCGTCCTGCTGACCCGGTGAGAAGCCCAGTGCCCGTGCGGCATCGCGCACCGAGGACTTACCGCGATAGGTGATCACATTGGCCACCTGGGCGGCGTAGTCACGGCCGTACTTGGCGTAGACGTGCTGGATGGCTTCCTCGCGCCGGTCGGATTCGATGTCGACGTCGATGTCGGGCGGTCCGTCGCGCTCCGGCGAGAGGAACCGTTCGAACAGCAGTTTGTTGCCCACCGGGTCCACATTGGTGATGCCGATGGCGTAGCAGACCGCGGAGTTGGCCGCTGAGCCCCTGCCCTGACACAGGATGTCGTTGTCCTTGCAGAACTGGACGATGTCGTGCACCACCAGGAAGTAGCCGGGGAACGTCATCTTCTCGATCACCGCGAGCTCGTGCTCGATCTGCCGGTACGCCTGCGGATTCCGCTCCGGTGGGCCGTAGCGCTCGGCGGCGCCGCGCAGGGTCAGCTCGCGCAGCCACGAGTCCTCGTCATGCTCGGGTGGCACGTCGAACGGAGGCAGCTTCGGGGCGATCAGGCGCAGGTCGAACGCGCATTCCCGGGCCAGGCTCACGGCATCGGCCACCGCCTGCGGGTGGTCGGCGAACAGCCGCGCCATCTCCGCACCCGAGCGCAGATGCGCACCGCCGGTGGGCGCGAGCCAGCCCGCCATCTCGTCGAGACTGCTCCTTGACCGGATCGCGGCCAGCGCCATCGCGCGACGACGCTGGGACGGGCCGGCGAAGTGCGCACCGGTGGTGGCCAGGACCGGCAGACCGAGGCGATCGGCGAGCGCGATCAGAGACGCGTTGCGTTCGTCGTCGGTGGCGATGCCGTGGTGGGTGAGTTCGACACTGACCCGGTCGTCGCCGAAACGTTCGATCAGATCACGCAGTGCCGCTTCGGCTTTCGGCAGGTGTGTCGCGCCCTCGCGCAGATCCTGCTCCAGCGCGCTGCGCAGGTGGCCCTTCCGGCAGCCGGTGAGAATGTGCCAGTGCCCGCCGGCCGTCGCGGTGAGCGTGTCGAAGTCGTAGCGCAGCACGCCCTTCTCCCCCGCGGCCATGTGCGCGGCGGCCATCTCCCTGGACAGCCGTCGATAGCCCTCTTCACCGCGCGCCAGCACCAGCAGGTGCGGACCGCGCGGATCGGGAGAACCGGTGCGCGGCACGGAATCCGGGGCGCCGACATGGCCGATCGCGTCACTGTCCGCCGCGATGCCCGCGATATCGGCGCGCAGGCCGCCACGGGGAACAGAACGGCGCCCGACCCCAACCCCCCGGGCCCGCGCCCCCGCCCCATCGGGTGCCCGGGACA
>NZ_JBHXMY010000307.1:1472-7097 GCF_042720195.1 Nocardia sp. NPDC058497
GGCGGCGGGCGGTCGCCCATATCCGGGCCGAGCGCGACAGTGTCCGCGGCGAGGCCGGCTTTTTGGGGGCGCGGGCCGCCCGGGGTAACACACCGGCGCGGCCCCGAAGCCCCTCGGCCTGGCGCCGCCTCCGCATCGGTTCCCAGTGACAGTTCGGCACCGAAAACCGTTGGCATTCCCCATTCTCTGGCCGCCTCGGCGAACCGGACGGTCCCGTAGAACCCGTTGTGGTCGGTGAGCGCGAGCGCCGACAACCCCAGGCGCACCGCCTCCTCCACCAGCTCCTCCGGCTGGCTCGCGCCGTCGAGGAAGCTGTAGGCGGAGTGGGCGTGCAGCTCGGCGTAGGGCACCGTCGGCGTGGTGGGCGGTGCGATCGAATCCGCTTCGTAGGCACCGCGTTTGCGCGACCACGCCGGGCTGTCGCCGCCATCGCCCGGATGCATGTCCTCCGCCGGGCGGCGGCTCGGCTTGCCCGAGAGCACCCGCTCCAGTTCCGACCAGGTCGGCGGACCGTTGCTCCAGCCCACGCGCCCTCTCCTCTCACGACCCCCGCATCACATCCACCTCCCGCTCGGTCGCGTGTGCCCGACCCCTCAACTCGCGGGCAAACGCTGCATCGACCGCGATGCCAGCGCGGCCTCCACATGCCCCAGACCCGACCGGATCACCGCGCCGTAGGCATCGTTGGCGAGCACGTCCAGGTGCCCGCGCGCGATGGCCAGCTGCATCCGCGCCATCTCGAAGTCACCGACGCGGCGGTGACTGTCGGCCAGGTTCAGATACAGCGAGGGCAGGAACCCGCGCAGTCCCTCGTCCAGCGGGATGCCGGGCCCGAACACCGCGCCGAGCGCCCGTTGATCCCAGAGCAGCGCGCCCTCCGGCAACTCCTGCACATCCGCCAGGTGATGTGCGATCACGCAGCGATGCAACGGGTCGCCGCCTTCCCCTACCTCGTCCCAGAGCCTGGTCAGCGCCGCGCGCGCCGCATCCGGGTCGCCACCGCCGAGCCGCACCGCGGCATAGATATCCGCCATCCGATCATCCGCCATGGGTCAAAGTATCGCACATACGTTCGAACATTAGCGAGAGGTGTTCGAACATATTTTCGAGTTTCTCGCCAGGCCTGGTCCCGTAACTTACTTTGGAGTAAGTTCGAGGGAACGAGCTGCAAAGGAGCAGTGATGTCACAGGTTTCTTCCGGTGCGCGCGGTCGTCGTGGTCGACGGCGGCGCGATCTGACCGGCAGCCACATCGTGATCACGGGCGCGTCGTCCGGGATCGGGCGGGCCGCCGCGCTGGCGGTCGCCGACAAGGGCGCCGTCGTCTTCCTCCTCGCCCGCCGCGGTGACGAACTGGCCGCCGTGGTCGCCGAGATCGTCGACGCGGGCGGCCAGGCCCACGGCTACCAGTGCGATGTCACCGACGCCGAATCCGTGGAGTCGACCGTCGAGGCGATCCTCGATCAGCACGGTCACGTGGACATGCTGGTGAACAACGCGGGCCGCTCCATCCGGCGCGCCATCCACCGCTCCACCGACCGCATGCACGACTTCGAACGCACCATGGCGGTCAACTACTTCGGCGCGCTGCGGATGACTCTGGCCCTGCTGCCGCAGATGCGCGAACGCGGCTTCGGCCACATCGTCAACATCTCCAGCGCCGGCGTCCAGGTCGCCACCCCGCGCTTCTCCGCCTACCTCGCCAGCAAGGCGGCCCTGGACAAGTTCACCGAGGTCGCCGCCATCGAAACCCTCGCCGACGGCGTCACTTTCACCACCATCCACATGCCGTTGGTGCGCACCCCGATGATCGCCCCGAGCGGCGACCAGGGCCCCTCCAAGCCACCGGAATGGGCCGCGGCCACCATCGTCCGCGCCCTCACCGAGCGCCCCAAGCGCATCGACGTCCCCCTCGGCACCTTCGCCGAATACGGCGCTCTGCTCACCCCCAAACTCCACGACCGCCTCATGCACCGCTACTACCGCGCACTACCTGATTCCCCCGCGGCCAAGGGCGAATCGGTCGACCCCACCGAAGCACCCCCGAAATCCCCATTCCGCCACCGCGAACCGAAACCGAAGTCCCCCGCCCGCAAAGCCACCGGCAACGCCCTCCGCCGCGCCGCCCGCTGGGTACCCGGCACCCATTGGTGAGTCAGCTGGACCGTTGATCACCACGCTCTGGTGTGAGCATCGCCCAAGCGAGAGCCGACCGCCACCAGAGCGTGGTGATCTTGAGCTATCCGCACCCGGAATCGGCGAATGTGGGGAGTTGTTCCACCGTGGCGGGTTCCAGGTAGGTGGCTGGTTTGGGGGCGGCGCCGCAGCTGGCCTGGCGGGGGGTGGAGGCGACGGTGCGGGCGGTGACTCGCCAGCGGCGGCCGTCGCGGTGGGTGACGATGGCGGCGCCTGCGAGGGTGGGGTCGGTGGTGGGGGTTGGGTCGGGGGTGACGGTGAGGGCGTCCGTCGGGAGGGGTGGGAGTTGTTGGCGGACGGCTACTTCGGCTAGTTGGGCGATGGGGTCGTAGCAGCTGCGGCCGCGTAGGCCCGTCAGGGAGACCTCGCCGGTGTCGGCGGCGGTGAGCAGGGCCTCGGCGGCGGGGGTGTCGACGCGGCCGTAGGTGAGGCCGGACGGGAGCAGGACTACGGCGGGGGCGAAGCGGTGGCCGCCGGTGTGGGAGGCCTCCCAGACTCGGCCGGGATGCTGCGCGGCCAGCGCGGCGGCGATGGGGCGGCCGAGCAGGGCGCAGCACTGGTCGCGTTTGCCGTGTGCGCAGACCAGGACCAGCGGATCATCCACGCGCGCACCGATTCCCGGGGGTGGGCCGTCGACGAGGTGCAGGTCGATGTCGAAGAGCTGGCGCAGGTCGGTGATCTCGAAGCGCTCGCACCACGAGCCCTCGGGGCGCGAGCTGACCAGCAGGACGGTGCGGGTGCCGGTGAACTCGTTGCGGCCGGGGCGGCGGATCAGTGTCGGGCGGACCTTGGCCGCCGAGGTGCGTGCGGCCAGTTCGGCGGTGATCTCCGGGCCGAGCACCTCGTCGCCGATCACATCGCGACCCCACGCGCCGGGATGCTCGATGCACAACCAGCCGGTGACGTGGGCCGCGGTGCCGAGCAGTGGGAGGTCGTCCGCGGCAGCCGAGCACAGCATGCCCTCGAACGGGTTCATGACGCTCCCTCCGGGTCGATCCGTCCGGCCGATCCGGAACAGGCGTCGTTTCACTGTAGAACCGGCGCGGCGTTCAGTGGTGAGGCAGCCTGCGACCTGGCCGTGAGCTGGGGCTTCGGCGAGCAGACCGACAGGCGGCCGGAGTTCGTCCCTCATTCGTAGACGCCTTCGGCATGCCAGGCGGCGGCGTCGTAGACGAGCAGGACGGCGCGGATCTCGGTCGGTTCGGCGTCGAGCTGGACCTGGGCGCGGGCCGCGGGACCCGCCTGCTCGGCGGCGGCCCACCAGCGCTCGTCCACCGGCCACGGGCCCGCCCAGCCAAGCAGCGCCCACTGCCTGCGGCCCCAGTGCAGGCGGACCGGGTCGGCGGTGAACAGGCCGCGGTCGGTGACCTCGACGGCGGTGCCGTCGGCGGCGGTCAGGTGCACGGTGGGGCGGTGCAGGAGCAGCAGGGTCGGCGCCGGTTCGGGAGCCTGCCTGGCCAGGGCTGGGATGGGTCGGCGGCCGGGGTGAGCTCGTCACCGAGGGCGATCATGGTGATGCGCTCGGCGGGGCCGCGGCCGCCGCTGAGCACTCCGACGCGCACCGCCTCGCCACCGAGCAGGCCCTGCACCCGGACCAGCGCGCGACGGGCGCGTTCGGTCTCCTCGCCCTCCCCGCCCCACAGCCCGAGCTGCAGCGCGCCCGCGGCGACCACCTCGACCGGCTCCAGGCGCAGCGCGACGATCGGGGCGGTCGGCCGGTCGCGGTGGGTGAGCCAGCCGTCGAGTTGCCAGCGGATGCGGTCGGCGGTGTCGGGTGGGGTGAGCGGGCGGGCGCACCGCCAGATCCGCGAGAGCTCCTCCCCCGCCTCGGTGCGCGCGGTGACGGCGAGGCGGGTGCAGGCGACACCGGCGGCGGTGAGGGCGGTGTGCAGCCGGGTCGCGAGAGTGCGGCCCGCGAACGCGGCGGCGTCGACGCGATCGATCGGCGGATCGCAGTCGAGTTCGACGCTCAGTTCCGGCGGTGGTTGCCGCGCCGAGGGCGGGCGCTCCGGTAATGCGCGGGCGAGGCGATGAGCCAGGACCGCGTCGGCGCCGAAGCGGGAGGCGACGTCGGCGGGGGTGAGCCGGGCGAAGTCACCGATGCGGCGTAATCCCAAGCGGTGCAACAGGTCTACCAGTTCGGCACGTTCCGGTGGGGCCAGGGCCGGTTCGGCGGCCAGCTCGGCCACCGGCAGCGGCGCCAGATAGCGCGCGCCCTCGTCCACCGGGACGATCGCGGCGCGGCGGGCGGCGAGCACCGCGGTCGACATAGTGTCGGCGATGCCGATCTGCGCTTCGGCACCCGCCACCGCCACGGCATCGATGAGCTGCACGGCTGCCGCTTCCTCGGAGCCGAAAAACCGTGTGGCGCCGCGCGCTCCGAGCACCAGGAGCCCTGGGCGCAGCACTTCGACACCGGGCACCGTGGCGTCGACGGCGCCGGCGATCGGTTCGAACAGGCGGGCATCGCGGTCCTGATCAGCTTGCGCGACAATCAGATCCGGGCATCGCGACTGCGCTTCCCTGCGAGTCGAGCTCTCTCGCACACCCTCGGCGCGGGCGATCGCCGAACACGACACGACCCGATTTCCGTGCAGCACCGCCACCGGACGATCCGCGGGTACCCCGGCCGCCGCTGCCGCCGCCACCGCGGGCCAGTCTGGGCACAACAGTGCCAGGACACGCTCCCCGCGAGTCATCGCCTGTCACCGGCGCGGGTTCGAACACCGTCGACCGGCGTCACCGCCTGCACGCGGTCGACCAGCGTCCCGGTGCCGGTCACCAGTGCCGCGGCGTTCTCCCCGGAGGGCGCCCCGGACGATGCGGCCGAGGCGGGCGCCGTGCGGCTGGTCGACGTCCACCACCGGCGTGGGCGACTGCCGAGGAACAGCTCGGGTGCACACCCGCTGATCGAGGCCGGTAACAGCCCCGGCGCGTTCAGCTCTCGTGCCGTTCCGGAGCTCGACCCGCATCGGACGACTCGTCGAGTAGACCCGTCATCCTTGGTGCACAACATGATCCGACCCCGGACGGCCGCAGCCGACGGGCCACCGGTCAGCCGACCGCTCCTGGCACACCACGTGATCGGATGGGCTGTCGTCCGGTGGCCCGGCATCGGCGGGGCCGGCGGGCAGGCGATCGGCGCCTGACCGGATGGCCACCGCCGGACGATCACGACACAGCCTCCCTGAGGTCGACCACCTCGCGGGTCTCCGCTTCGCGCGCAAGCCATTCGGTGCGACCGGCCTGGGCGCACAGGTCGATGCGCCCGTGTCGGGGTGGACCCGCCTTGGCGCTGACGCGCACGTCCAGGCAGACCGAGCGCAGGCGGCCGCGGGCCCCCCCCCGGGCCCCCGGGCCCGGGTGCCGCGGGTGGACGGGCACGCCCGCGGGGGGGCCATGTGCGCCCCCCCCCCCCCCCGGCGCGGCC
>NZ_JBHXMY010000308.1:0-7082 GCF_042720195.1 Nocardia sp. NPDC058497
GGTCCCGGCCCAGGTGGGTCAGCCGAACAGGCCGCCGCCGTGGCCTGCCTGCTGGCCGCCGCCGGTGCCGCCGATGAGGCCGCCCGGGGGCAGTTCGGACGGTTGGACGATGACGAAGCCGCGGCCGGCGAACGACAGGGTGCTCGCCTCGCCGGTGCTGCGGCCCATCAGCCTGCCGAGGCCGAAGGAGTCGTTGCGCTTGATGCCGGTCTGCAGGCTCGACGACCAGGCGACGGCGGCGTTCGGGTCGGCGAAGGTGGCCTGGTCGACGGTGAGCACCACCGGGGTGCCGTGGGTGGTGATGGCGATGCGGCCGCGGCCGGTGAACACGCAGTTGAACAGGCCCGCGTTGGAGGCGTAGCCCGCGGCGCCCTGCACGCGGCCGATGTCGTAGTGCAGGGTGGGGTCGAACGCGAGGACGTTGGCGCCGTTGATGGTGAGGCCGTCGGTGCCGTCGAGATCGATGATGTGCACGTCGGCGGCGCTGTTGGCCAGGAACAGGTCGCCGCGGCCGGTCACCTTCATCAGCGGCACGCCCTCGCCGGTGAGGTGCTGGCGGATCGCCCGGCCGATACCGCCGGAGCCGAGGGCCTGGAACTGCAGGTCACCCTGGTAGGCCACCATCGAACCGGCGCGGGCCATCACCTCACCGTTGAGGCCGACCTTGACCATCTTGCCGCCCTGTTTCTGGATACCGAGGCCGTTGACCTCGGCGTGCGAGGGATCGAACAGGTCGCTGTGCACGGGCTGGGCTCCTTGCTGGGATGCGAACGAAGGGTAGGGCTGCTGTCCGTAACCGGGCTGACCCGTGGGCGGCGGGAAGGCGGGGGCGCCCGCGGGCGGGTAGGGGTGAGCCGCAGGCTGCCCCGGTGGCGGAGCGAATTGACCTGGCGGTGGAGCGAATTGGCCGGGCTGGCCTGAGGGCATGGTCGGCTGGCCCGGCGGCACAGCGTTGGGTCCGGGATGGACCGGGTGACTGGGGCTGCTTTGGAAACCAGACCCGGGGGCACTCTGCGCCGGGTATCCGGCCGCGGGAGCGGAGACCGGCGGATACACGGTCGTCGGCGCGGCAGTGCTCTGTGCGGCAGGCGTTTCGGGTTCGTCCTCGAGGTTCACGCCGTAGGCCGACGCGATGCCCGCCAGTCCGTCGTCGTAACCCTGACCGATCGCCCGCACCTTCCACGCGCCGTTGCGGCGGTAGATCTCCACACACACCACACCGCTCTCGGTGGTGAGCCCCGGGATCTGGAAAGTCAGTGCGGTGGGACCGGATCCGATGGTGGCGGTGAGCTGGCCGACCGAGGCGAAGGTGGCGGGCCCGCGTCCGTCGAGGCTGGCGGTGACGACGACCTTGTCCACATCGGCGGGCAGCGCCGAAGTCCGCACTTCGACCACGTCCGGGCCGCCATTGCCATGGCGATACACCACACCGGGGCCGGTTGGCTGGTTGAAGAACACGAAGTCGTTGTCGGAGCGCACTACTCCGGCGGTGTTCAGCAAGAGCGCCGAGACATCGACCGACGCCGAACTCGCCACGGTGACGGTCAACGGATCGCCGGGTGCGGGCCGGTTCTCACCGGGAGCCAGCGCGTTCACGACACCACATCCGAAGAGTGAGTGGTTTGTCCGATTCGCAGTCGTTCCACGGCCTCGATAGTGCCGTGTGCGCCGCCGCCGCGCCAGCCGCCCCCGTCAGCGCGCCGGTTTCCGGTCCGAGGGATCCCAGGTGCATCGTCTGGAATCCGTCCTGCGCGACCCGGTCGAAGGGAGCGATCAACGCCCCGCTCCCGGGGAAGTGACGCTGCGGCGGTGACAACCGGCTGTCCCTACCCGGGCGCGATCGGGCTGCCGGATTCGGCGGACGCGCGCTCGAATAGCACGAACGGGATGGTCACCAGCGCCAAGCCCGCGCCGATCCATGGCACCGCGGTGATCGGCGCACCGGCGTTCAGCACGACGCCGGCGACGACGGGAACGAGACCGATGCCCAGCTGGAACGCCGACACCGTGGTCGCGCCGGCCAGCGTCGGCGCGCCCGCGGCGATGGTGAACACGCGCCCGTAGATCGCGGGGTTGAGCACGAATCCGGCGATGCCGAGCAGCAAGACCAGGGCGATGACGGCCACCGCGTGTCCGGCGAACACGGCGATCGACATCGAACACACCGCGATCCCGGCCGACCCCGCGATCAGCGCGAGGTAGGGCCGCTGATCGGAGATCCGGCCACCGATCGCCAAGCCGAGATACGCGCCGACACCGAACAGCACCAGGATCGGCGCGAGCCACGTATCGGAAATCCCGGTGACGGTGGTCAGCAGTTCGGCCAGATAGTTGAACGTGATCATGTAGGCCGCCGTGCTCAGCAGCGTGGCGGTGAGGACGAGCCACAGCCGCGGCTGCCGCAGCGCGGCGAACTCACGATCGAGACGGGGTTCCTCCCCCGCTGTGGTCGCAGGCATCAGCACCGCGACCGCGGCCGCGGCCAGGACGGTGAGAACGACCACCAGCCAGAAACCGCCCTGCCACCCGGTGCGATAACCGATGAATGTGCCAGCCGGACCGCCGAGGATCATCGCCAGGCTGAGGCCGCTGATCACCACGCCCGACGCGCGGGCGGCACGATCGCCGGGCACCAGGCTGACAGCCGTCACCGCCGCGACCGCGAAGAACCCCGCGTAGGCGAGCCCCGCCACGAAGCGAGTGATCAGCAGCGCGCCGTAACTGCCGATGATCAGCCCGGCCGCGATGGACGCGGCGAAGACCAGCTGGGTCACCACCAGCGCGGTCCGCCGTGGCCAACGCAGGCTGACCACCGCGAACGGCGGCCCGCCGAGGACGACACCGATCGCGAACGCGGTGATCAGCCCACCGACGGTGGCCAGGCTGACCCCGATATCGGTGGCCACCGCGGGCAGCACCCCGGCGAGGAGGAACTCCGCACTTCCCATGGCGAACAGGCTGAAGGCCAGCAGATATACCCCGGCGGGGAGGAAGCGTTCCCGGCGGCGCGGCGGCAATGTCGACGTTGAACTCATAACTCGCAGCGTGCTTTTCGCCTCCCGGAACGGCAACGAATCGTTGCCGAAACAGGAACGCTCCCGTTGACTGGACCGCGTGCCGAACCATCCCGCCATCGACGCGACCCTGGGCCAGGTCGGCGTCCGCATCCGCAGACTCCGGGAGGGCAAAGACCTCTCGCTCGCGGACCTGAGCCGCCTCACCGACATCTCCAAGAGCACCCTGTCCCGGCTCGAATCCGGCCAGCGCAAGCCCAGTTTGGAGTTGCTGCTGCCGATCGCGGCCGCGCTGGCGGTGCCGATCGATGAGATCGTGGCCGCGCCCCGCATTCTCGACCCGCGGCTGCCGCAGAAACCGCAGCGCACCGGCGGGCGCGTCATCGTGCCGCTGTCGAAGACGCAAGGCGAGCCGAAGGCCTACAAGCTGATCATCCCCGAGACCGAGTCCGAGCCGTTCCCGCGCACGCACGCCGGCTACGAATGGCTCTACGTGCTCAGTGGGCGACTGCGTCTGGTCCTCGGCGACTACGACGTCGTCCTCGGGCCGGGCGAGGTCGCCGAGTTCGACACCTTGCACCCGCACTGGTTCGGATCCACCGGTCGCGGCAGCGTCGAAGTGCTCAGTCTCTTCGGCGGGCAGGGCGAGCGAATCCACATCAAAGCCAGGTCCGCCCCGGCCGGACTCTAAGGGTTTCTCGAGGAAACCGCGCAGCGCCGCACAGGGCCCTCCGGTCGCATTACGCTGCGGATATGAGCACTCCGGTCCATGGATTCACCGACGACGCACTCGGCACGCTGGACGCCGTCGGCGTCGCCGCGGCGCTGCGCGCGGGGAAGGTGAGCCGGGCCGAGGTGCTCGAGGCCGCTGTCGCGCGGACCCGGCGGGTCGACCCGAGCCTGGACGCGGTGCAGCTGAGCTGCTTCGAGCGGGCCTCGGCGGCGCCGGAGACCGCGGGCGTCTTCGCCGGTGTGCCCGCGTTCGTCAAGGACAACACCGATATCGCCGGGCTGCCCAGCTGCCACGGTTCGGCGGCGTTCACGCCGCGACCCGCCACCGCGACCGGCGGTCCCGGCGCGCAGTTCCTGCATTCGGGCGTGGTCGTGATCGGCAAGTCGACGCTGCCGGAGTTCGGGCTCACCGCCAGTACCGAGTTCACCGATCGCGCGCCGACCCGTAATCCGTGGAATCCGGAGTATTCGGCGGGTGCGTCCTCGGGTGGCTCGGCGGCGCTGGTCGCGGCCGGGGTGGTGCCGATCGCGCACGCCAACGACGGCGGCGGCTCGATCCGGATTCCGGCCGCGGCCAACGGCCTGGTCGGGCTGAAGCCGACCCGCAACCGGCTGCTCGATCAGCCGGGCGCCCGTCAGCTGCCGGTGCACCTGGTCACCGAGGGCGTGCTGACCCGGTCGGTGCGCGACACCGCGCACTATCTGGCCGCCGTCGAGCAGTTCGGCGCGAACCCGAAGCTGGCGCCGATCGGCCTGGTCGACGGGCCGAGCGCGCGGCGGTTGCGGATCGGGCTGATCACCGAGGACGTCCTGGGCCGCCCGGTGCACCCCGACAATGCCGCCGTGCTGGCCTCGGCCGCGACGATTCTCGCCGGACTCGGGCACGAGGTCGTCGAGATGCGCCTGGACGTGGACCCGCGGTTCATCGAGGACTTCAAGCGGTACTGGGCGGTGATGGCCGCGGCGATGACGCTGTCGTTCCGGGTGGGCCACCGCGGCCATTTCGACCCGAGCAAGCTCGACCCGTTCACCAAGGGCCTGATCGGGCTGGCGGCGCGCAATCCGCTCGGTGCGGCCGCGGCGGCGTGGCGGTTGCGGTCCGGAACCGCCACCTACGACAAGCATTTCGCCGAGGTCGACGTGCTGCTCACGCCGGTGCTCTCGCATCCGGCGCCGCGGATCGGCGAGCTGGCGCCGGGCCAGCCGTTCGACGCGTTGTTCACGAAACTGGTCGACTACGTGGGTTTCACGCCGCTCAACAATGTGGGCGGCGGACCGGCGGTGTCGCTGCCGCACGGTCTGCTGCCGCACGGCCTGCCCGGCTCGATCCAGCTGGCCGGGCGCCGCGGTGACGAACGGACCCTGCTCGACCTGGCCTACCAGTTGGAAGCGTCGAGCCCGTTCCCGCGCATCGTCGACCGCACGGCCGCCGAGGGCGCGGCCTGATCAGCCCTGGCGCACCGCGACATTGATCGGGCGCAGCCTGCCCGGACTGGCGGTGCCCGCCTCGAAGGCCCAGTGCTCGCCGTGCCAGTCGGGGAAGTCGGTGTGCCAGCGGCCGACCAGGCGCGGATCCTCCAGCGAGGCGATGACGCCGGCCGAACCGGTGTACTGCAGGCGCTCGTACTTGTGCCGGGTGACGGTGTCGACCGTGGCGAGGGTGGCGAGGGTGGCGAGGGGAGACATGGCGATCCTCCGGGATCGGGAAAACGGTGGCTGACGTGACGAGGCGCTCCCGGGCAGATGGCCCGGATGCCGCGGTGGCGCGTCACCGCTCGAAGGCGAGTATGCCGCGCGTCGCGACACTACGCGCACTCTTTCGAAAATCCTGTTCCTCGAATTAACGGACACTCGTCATCGGGCGGTAAAGATCACCAGGACGGGCGAACTCGGCCCGGCGTGACGACCCGGGCGATGGCATTTCTGACCTGGTTGAACGTGGCCGCGCCGAGGGTATCGGTCCAGCGTGCGGCGAATTCGGCGGCCGCGGCATCGGCGGCTCTGGTGCAGGCCCAGCCGCGCTCGGTGAGGGTGATCAGCCGGGCACGCGCATCGCGCGGATGCGGATTGCGGTCGGCGTAACCCTTGGTGACCAGCTCGTCGACCAGCTGGCTTGCCGCCTGCTTGGTGACGCCCAGATGCTCGGCGATCTCGCCGACGGTCGCGCCGTCGGGCGCCATCCGAACGAAGGCGAAGCCGTGGGCCGGGCGGATATCGGTGAAGCCCGCCGCGGTGACCCCGTCCTGGATCGTCTGGCTCACCTCGGCGGCCGCTGCCAGCAGTAACAGGGGTAGATCGCCTGCGGGCGGGGGGTTCTGGGGCACGGCAGTCATTCTGACACTTGACACCATGGTCAATCTGCTTGACTATATGGACAAGCAAATTGACTTTATGCGGGAGGCGCACATGCCGGTCATCCACTCCGAAGACGCTCAGGTCCACGAGATCCACAACGCCAGGTTCACCTCGCTCATCCGTCCCGGCACCGGCAGTGCTGAGCTCTGCGTCTGGCAGACCGAGGTGGCGCCCGAATCGGTGGGCGTGCCGCATCGAATCCTGGGGGAGGAGGCCTTCGTCCTGCTCTCGGGCGAGGTGACGATGACGATCGACGGCGAGCCGGCGCCGATGAAGCCGGGTGACGCGGCCGTCGCGCCCGCCGGTTCGACGATCGCGCTCGCCAACGCGACGGCGGCGCCCGCGGTGCTGCTCGTCACGGTTCGAGTCGGCTTCTCCGCCGAACTGCCCGACGGCTCCACTTTCGTTCCGCCCTGGGCGTCCTGAACCGGCGCGGTGCCTGTTCTTAACGTCGAACTTGAAAGTTCGGTCGCCCGAACAATATAATTCTGGAATGAAGGTTGGGTTCCACCGGTCGCCGGGGGCGTCGCGGCGCCGGGTTGTCGCGGCGTGTGTTCTGAGTGTCATGGCGTTCGCGCTCACCGCCTGCGGTGGTGTCGCGGCCGAGGACGACGGGAAGAAGGTCGTGCTCACCACCTTCACCGTGCTCGCCGATATGGCGCGCAATGTCGCGGGGGAGCATCTGCGGGTCGAGTCGATCACCAAGGTCGGCGCCGAGATCCACGGGTACGAGCCCACGCCCGGCGACATCAAGAAGGCGGCCAAGGCCGACCTGATCCTGGACAACGGGCTCAACCTGGAAGCCTGGTTCGCCCAGTTCGTCGCCGATCTCGATGTGCCGCACGCGGTGGTCAGCGAGGGTGTCACCCCGATGGACATCGGTGAGGACGCCTACCGGGGCAAGCCCAATCCGCTTGCCTGGATGTCGCCGGTGAACGCGCAGATATATGTCGACAACTTGGTCCGCGCGTTCACCGACCT
>NZ_JBHXMY010000309.1:0-7061 GCF_042720195.1 Nocardia sp. NPDC058497
GGATCACCGCCGTCCCCAGGTTGTCCGTACACAGGGCGTACAGGAACACCGCGGCGGCACCGGCGCCGGTGAGCGCGTTGGGGAGTCGGCGGGCATGGATATCGAGGACGCCGAGCAGCAGGCACCAGGCGATGAGCAGGCAGAACGCGGCAGTGGTCATGGCATCGATCGTGCTGCGCCCCGGCCACCGGATCGAGACCTCGACCGCGAATGTGGACAACTCCGGGCGATGTGGACAACGCCATCTCCAGTTACGGCGCCGACGGACGCGCCAACGCCGCGAAAAGTGCCGGGGTTCGGTGCCGACGTGTCGCCCGATCGGCGGTAGCGTTGACCCATGTGTGCTGACTACCCGGGTCCCGATCACGCGGCACGACGCGGCGCCCTGCGTAACCTGCTGGTGGAGAACGGCGTCGACGCGCTGCTGGTGACCGATCTGGTCAACATCCGCTACCTGACCGGCTTCACCGGATCCAATGCCGTGCTGCTCGTGCACTCCTGGGACATGCGTGGCGCCGAGGAGCGCACCGTCATCGGTACCGACGGCCGCTATTCCGCCCAGGTGGCCCAGCAGGTGCCCGATCTGCGGGCCGAGATCTCCCGGGCCACCGCGCGCCGCATCCTCGAACTGGGCGGGGAATGGCAGCTCGGCCGGGTCGGCTTCGAGAGCCATGTGGTGACCGTCGCCGAACACCAGTCGTTCCAGGAACAGCGCACGGGGCTGCAGCTGGTGCCGACCAACGGGCTGGTCGAGCAGCTGCGCATGGTCAAGGACCCCTACGAGATCGCCCAGCTGCGCGCGGCCTGCGCGGCGGCCGACGCGGGCCTGGCGAGCCTGCTCGAGCGCGGCCTGATCCGGCCCGGCCGCACCGAACGCCAGGTGGCCCGCGACCTCGAATGGGCGATGTTCGAGCACGGCGCCGAAGCCGTCTCGTTCGAGACGATCGTCGCCGCGGGCGTGAACTCGGCCGTTCCGCATCACCGCCCGACCGGCGCGGTGCTGGCCACCGGCGACTTCGTGAAACTCGACTTCGGTGCCGTCGTCGACGGCTACCACTCCGACATGACCCGCACGCTCGTGCTCGGCGCGCCCGCGGACTGGCAGCGCGAGATCTACGAACTGGTCGCCCGCTCACAGGCGGCGGGCAGGGAGGCGCTGAAACCGGGCGCCGAGACCGCCGAGGTCGACGCGGCCGCCCGGGTCGTCATCGAGGACGCGGGGTACGGCCCGCAGTTCGTGCACGGCCTCGGACACGGAGTCGGGCTGCAGATCCACGAAGCGCCGGGAGTGGCGAAAACGAGTACCGGTACACTTCTTGCTGGCGTGGCGGTGACCGTCGAACCAGGTGTGTACCTTCCCGGCCGCGGCGGGGTCCGGATCGAGGACACGCTCGTGGTGCGCGAAGGGGTCCCGGACCTGCTCACCCTCACCAGCAAGGACCTGACCGTCGTCGAGTGACGCCGGTCCCCCAGAGACCGCAGTAAACGAACGAGGAGATCCGAGGACAGTGGCGGACACCAGCGACTTCAAGAACGGCCTTGTGCTGAAGATCGACGGTCAGCTCCAGCAGATCGTCGAATTCCAGCACGTGAAGCCGGGTAAGGGCCCCGCCTTCGTGCGGACCAAGCTGAAGAACGTCGTGTCCGGCAAGGTCGTCGACAAGACCTTCAACGCGGGCGTCAAGGTCGAGACCGCGACCGTCGACCGTCGCGACATGACCTACCTGTACCACGACGGCACCGACTACATCTTCATGGACGGTGACACCTTCGACCAGATCTCCATCCCGGAGGCCACCATCGGTCAGGGCGCGCGCTTCCTGCTGGAGAACATGGGCGTGCAGGTCGCCGTGCACGAGGACGCGCCGCTGTTCGTCGAGCTCCCCGTCACGATCGAACTGGTCGTGCAGCACACCGACATCGGCCTGCAGGGCGACCGCTCCACCGGTGGCACCAAGCCCGCCACCCTCGAGACCGGCGCCGAGGTCCAGGTCCCGCTGTTCATCAACACCGGTGACAAGCTGAAGATCGACTCGCGCGACGGCAGCTACCTCGGCCGCGTCAACGCCTGATCGTGACGGACTCGCCGGCAGACAAGAAGGGCTCGTTCAAGAAGCTGGGCGCGCGCCACAAGGCGCGCCGCCGGGCCGTCGACCTGCTGTTCGAGGCGGAGGCGCGCGATGTCGACGTCTCCGACCTGCTCGCGGAACGCGCTGACCTCGCCACCCGCGACCAGAGCGTGGCTCCCGTGCACGCCTACACCTCGGTCCTGGTCGAAGGCGTCGCCGATGATCTGGATCGCGTCGACGGCACCATCGAGGGCTACCTGCAGGACTGGACGCTGTCCCGCCTGCCTGCCGTCGACCGGGCGATTCTGCGGATCGCGGTGTGGGAGTTGTTCCACGCCACCGACGTTCCCCCGGTGGTCGCGGTCGACGAGGCCGTCGAGCTGGCCAAAGAGCTGTCCACCGACGACTCCCCGTCGTTCGTGAACGGCGTGCTCGGCCAGGTCGTGCAGGTGGCGCCGCAGGTGCGCGCCGCCGCGGCCGCCACCAGGGCCGCGCGTCCCGCGCCCGAGGACCGGTCGTGACGAACAAGTACCTCGTGATGGTCATGCGCACACCGAATTTCGACCAGTCCGTGGTCGAACCGCACCGCGCGTTCCTGCAGGTGCTGCTCGCCAAGGGTCAGCTGCAGGAGAGCGGCCGGTTCACCGACGGCACCGGTGGCGCCTACGTCGTCCTGGCCGAAAGCCTCGATGCCGCAACGGCAATCGCGCACACCGACCCGGTCCACACCACCGGCGCGTCGGAACTGGCGATCTACGAATGGGAGATCACCGTCTCGGCGTGAAACCTTCCACGACAGCCGCGCATCCTTTCCAGATGTGCGGCTGTCGCCGTTTCATGGGTAGCCGAGCTCGCATTGGCGACGGTAGCACGTGCCGCTGTATGGTTAGATCCTGCTGCGGAAGGAGGCCGTGATGACCGAAGCCTTGCTCAAGATCGGTGAACTCGGCGCCCGCGCCGAAGTCAGTACGCGCACGATCGACCACTACACCAGCATCGGTCTGCTCGCGCCGGCCCAACGCACCGCAGGCAACTACCGCCTCTACAACCCCGCCGACGTCGACCTTATCCACCTGATCCAGCGCCTCGAGGCTCAAGGAATTCCGCTGGAGGAGATCGCGACCGCGCTCAACAGCAGCCCCCGGGATATGAACGAGGTACTCGCGCGCCTGGACGACGACCTGAGGAACCTGCAGTCCGTCACCGAGACCGCGCCCGTCGAGATCCACGGACTGCTCAACATCATCGCCACCCGCGTGCACTCGCTGATCGCGGTCGCCATGCAGCTTCCACCGGACCTGCCGATCCTGTGATCAGTCGCCGGCGGCGATATCGGCGACGATGACGGTGACGTTGTCGGGGCCGCCGTTGAGCAGGGCGAGTTCGACCAGCTGGTCGGCGCACTCGGCCACGGTGCCTGCCGAGCGCAGGAACTGGCCGATCTTCTCCTCGGTGACCACGTCGGACAATCCGTCCGAACACAGCAGGTATCGGTCGCCGGGTTCGGCATCGCCTAGCACCAGCGTCGGGGTGACCGGTTCACCGGTGAGCGCGCGCAGGATCAGCGACCGGCGAGGATGGGTTCTGGCCTGTTCGGCGGTGATATGGCCTGCGTCGACGAGGCTTTGCACGAAGGTGTCGTCGTGGGTGATCTGGGACAGTTCGCCGCCGCGCAGGAGGTAGGCGCGAGAGTCCCCGACATGGGCCAGCCCGTACCGGGTGCCGTCGAACAGCATCGCGGTGAGCGTCGTTCCCATGCCGTGCTGCTCGGCCGAACGGGCCGCCTGCTCGGCGATGGCGGTGTTTCCGTGCAGGACAGCCTGTTCCAGACGGTCGAGCAGTTCGCCCTCGTGATCGTGTTCGAGGGGCAGGAGCGCGGCGATCATCAGTCCGGAGGCGACTTCGCCCGCGGCGTGGCCACCCATCCCGTCGGCCAGCGCCAGCAGACGGGGCCCGGCGTGGACGGAGTCTTCATTGCCCTCCCGGACCAAGCCGCGATGAGTGCGCGTGGCGCAGGTCAGCTGTGTGTTCACGTGGTCACCTTCGTTCGGTGTAGGTGGATCAGATCTCGGCCGCGGACTGCAGCAGCCGTTCCAGGACATCGGTGATGGTGAGCAGTCCGACCAGCTCCGCACTGTCGGGACTGGTGACCAGGCTCAGGTGGCTGCGGGTTTCGCGCATTGTGCGCAGCGCCTCGTATACCGGCACCGTCGTGGCGATTTCCAGCACCGGCCGCATGAGCTCGCCCGCGGTGGTGCCGGGTGCCGCGGTCAGGCTGTCGCGCACGTGGAGCACACCGCGCACGCCGTCGCGGTCGCGGACCAGCAGCCGCAGGTGACCGGTGGCGCGCGAGGCGGCCTGGATCGCGGCGGTGTCGGCGTCCGGTGGCACCGAGATCGGCGCGGTGTTCGGTGCGACGATGTCGCCGACGGTCAGCTGTTCCAGTTCCAGTGCGCTGGTCAGGTTTCCACGGTATCGCTCGTCGAGGGTGCCGACGGTCGCCGAGTGTTCGACCAGGTGCCGCAGGCCTGCCGGGTTCTGTCCGGCGTCGACCTCGTCCACCGGGGTGATACCGAGTCTGCGCAGGCACCAGTTGGCTGCGTGGTTCAGCGCGACCAGCACCGGTCGGGTGAGGGTCATGAACAGCTGCATCGGCAGCGCGAGCAGGGTGGCCGACTTCTCGGGGTGCGCGATCGCCCACGACTTCGGTGCCATCTCGCCGACCACCAGGTGCAGGAAGGTCACCACGATCAGCGCCAGCACGAAGCCCGCGACATCGGCCACCCACAGCGGCGCCCCGAGATGGTCGATCAGCGGGGTGATCCAGTGGTGCACAGCGGGTTTGGTGATCGCGCCCAGAGCCAGTGTGCAGACGGTGATGCCCAGCTGGGAACCGGCGAGCAAGACCGGCAACTCGGCCGAGCTGCGCAACGCCGCCCGTGCGGCCCAGCTGGTCGGCGCGGCGTCTTCGAGCCGATGCCGCCGGGCGGCGATCAGCGCGAATTCGACGGCGACGAAGAATGCGCTGGCCGCGATCAGCACAATCGTGACCGCGACGACAACCCAGGGATTACTCATCGCCGCCTCGCTCGGATCGGAGGGTCAGCGACACCGACGACGGGACGTGCTTACCGACCGCCCGTACCTCGGCGAGAACCGTCCGCGCCACCGGCGGCCGCTCGGCGAGGAAGTCGGCGCCGCTGGGCGGCACCGCGATTTCCACCTGGTCGCCCACCTGCGGCAGTCCGCCGAACACACTGATGACCAGACCCGCGATGGTCTCGTAGTCGCCGTGTGGCAGTTCCAGGTCGAGCAGCCGCTCGGCTTCGTCGAGATGCAGGTCACCGGCGACGAGCCAGCCCTCACCGTCGGCGATGATCTCGGCGGTACCGGTGTCGTGTTCGTCGGCGATCTCGCCGACGAGTTCCTCGGCGATGTCCTCGACGGTGACGATGCCGGCGAACCCGCCGTATTCGTCGACGACCAGGGCCATCTCTTCTTTCGCGACACTGAGCCGGGCGAACACCTCGGGCAGCGGCAGCGACTCGGGGACCAGCAGTGCCGGACGCATCCAGTCTCCCGCGGTGCCGGTCACCGGCCCGTCGAGCAGATCGTGCAGATGGATGACACCGCGCAGGTCGTCACTGCTGGTGCCGACGACCGGGTATCGCGTGTGTCCCGAACCCATCCGGGCCAGAACTTGTTCGGCCGGTTCGTCCACCGGCACGGTGTCGACCTGGGCCCGCGGAATCATGGCGTGCTCGGCGTTCGCCGAGGGGAAATCGAGGATCCGGTCCAGCAGCGTCGAGAGTTCCCTGGGCAGTTCGCCCGCCTCGCGGGAGGCGGCGACGATGTGCTCGAGGTCGCGCGGGGTCGCCGAATGCTCCACATCGTGGACCGGCTCGATCCGCAGCAACCTCAGCAAGATGTTCGCCGACTGATCGAAAAGCCAGATCAGCCAGCCGAATACGCGGAGGTAGGCCGTCGTCGAGCGGGCCAGCCGGCGCGCGACCGGCTCGGGCCGGGCGATCGCGAGATTCTTCGGGAACAGCTCACCGAACAGCATCTGCACCAGGGTGGAGAACACGATGGCGAGCACGGTGCCCACCGCAACGCCGACGGCTACCGGCACGCCGACCCCGCCGAGCAGCTCGCCGAGCCCGCGCCCGATCAACGGCTCGGCCACATAGCCGACGAGCAGGCCGGTCACGGTGATACCGAGTTGGGCGCCCGACAACATGAACGAGGTCCGCCGGGTCACTGACAGTGCGCGCCCCGCCGCACTGTCACCGGTCTCGGCGCGCGCCTTCAGCCGCGACCTGTCCACCGCCATGTACGCGAATTCCTGGGCTACGAAGTACCCCGTCAACGCGGTGATGAGCAGGACAACGGCGACACCGGCGATGACGCTCAGGACGGTCAGCATGCGTCGGGCTCATCCGAGGGGCCGCGGCGGGATCGCTCAGCGGCCTCGGGATATCGAGGTTCGCGCGTGCCGCGAGATCCCTCCTGGTCTGATTCGCCATCCGGCATACGCATCACACTAACACGTGCCACTGTATGGTTGCCGGTGCCGCTCGGCGCACCGAACGGTCGCGACGATGGTCACCAATTCGCCTATTCGCCAGCTGGTTTCAGGTTTCGGCGCCGTCCGCTTTCGGCAAACCAGACAGTGGCACGTGCTAGTGTGCGAATGGTCGGCACCTTTCGTGTCGCGATGATCGATGGGAGATATCGGTATGGGTGTCAGTTTGTCCAAGGGCGGCAACGTCTCACTGACCAAGGCGGCGCCGAACCTCACCGCGGTCGCGGTCGGCCTCGGCTGGGACCTGCGGACCACCACCGGGACGGACTTCGATCTCGACGCCAGTGCGATCGGGCTGGGCGCCGACAAGAAGGTCGTCTCGAGCGGGCACTTCGTCTTCTTCAACAACCTGAAGTCGCCGGAGGGTGCGATCGAGCACGCCGGTGACAACCGGACCGGTGAGGGTG
>NZ_JBHXMY010000310.1:0-7049 GCF_042720195.1 Nocardia sp. NPDC058497
GGGGGGGGGGGTGGGGGCCCCCTGGGGCCTCTACAGCAGGGGGGGGGGTGGGGGGGGGCATCCGCCGCACCCCCCCGTTGCGGGGGGGGCGGGCGGGCCACCACCCCCCCCCGCCCCCACACCGTTTCCACAGGACAATCATCACGAGCAGTCACTGTCACCTGAGCGTGTTCCATGCGCATCAGCAGCAACGCGTCAGATTGTGCCCGACGATCCGGCGAATGTCCCCCATTTCAGCAAATTTCCAGCATCGGGCGTGTCGCCGAGTGCCCGAGGCATGCGAATCCGCGTGCGCCGCAGTCGATTCGACCCGGACGGCGGCTGTCGTTGCCGCCACGGCAATGCAGAAGAGGCGGGGCCGTCTCCGACCCCGCCCCTGTCTACGGCGATCTACGCCTTGCTGACCGAAACGCGCACCCCGCCGGTGATCTCCGCGGCATCCGGGCCCGCCGCACCGAAAGTCAGTGTGGTGGCCAGGATCTCCCCGGCGATCAGGTCGCGGTGGGTCTGGGCCCATTCGGCCCGTTCGGCGGGCACATCCAGGATCACGCTGATCCGGTCCGACACGTCGAGGCCCTGTGACTTGCGGGTCTCCTGCAGGTCGCGGATGAGGTCGCGGGCCCAGCCCTCGGCCTCCAGCTCCTCGGTGACCACCGAGTTCAGCACCACCAGACCGGCATTGCCGGGCAGGGCGGCGGTGGACTCCGGTTCGGCGGCGACCAGGCGCTGGGTGTACTCCTCGGGCAGCAGGGTGATCCCGGCGGCGGTGACGACACCGTCGGCCGACTCCGTCCACTCCCCCGCCTTGACAGCCTTGATCACCGTCTGGACCTGCTTGCCCAGGCGGGGACCGGCGGCGCGCGCGTTCACGGCCAGCTCGAACCGGCCGTGCACGGCGACGTCGGTGGTCAGGTCGACCTTCTTGACGTTGACCTCGTCGGCGATCAGCGCGGTGAACGGCGCGAGCCGCTCCGCGTCGGCCGCGGCGATGGTGACCTCGGCCAGCGGCAGCCGCACCCGCAGGTTCTGCGCCTTGCGCAGGCTCAGCACGGTGGAGCAGACCACCCGCACCTCGTCCATGGCGGCGACGAGCTCGGGATCGTGCGGCAGCTCGGTCTCGGTGGGCCAGTCGGTCAGGTGCACCGAC
Organism: Nocardia sp. NPDC058497; assembly: GCF_042720195.1. Lineage (NCBI taxonomy): Bacteria > Bacillati > Actinomycetota > Actinomycetes > Mycobacteriales > Nocardiaceae > Nocardia > Nocardia sp. NPDC058497. Next base: position 1,148 of record NZ_JBHXMY010000310.1, read on the forward strand.
CGCTCGCCGGTGAGCCCGCGCCAGATGACCTCGCTGATCAGCGGCAGCAGCGGCGCGGCGAGGCGGGTGACCACCTCGAGCACCGTGTGCAGCGTGTCCACCGCGTCGCGGTCCTCGGACCAGAACCGCGAACGCGACCGGCGCACATACCAGTTGGTGAGCGCGTCGGCGAAGGAGCGCAGCTCGTCGGCGGCGCCGGCGATGTCGTAGGTCTCGAGCGCCTCGGTGATCACGTCACGGGTGACAGCGAGCTTGGCCAGGATGTACCGGTCGAGCACGTTCGGCGAGTCCGTGCGCCACTGTCCGGGCTTGGAGGCGTAGAGCTGCAGGAAGGTCCACGCGTTCCACAGCGGGCGCAGCGCGTGGCTGACGCCTTCGCGGATGCCGCGCTCGGTGACGATGAGGTTGCCGCCGCGCAGGATCGGCGAGCTCATCAGGAACCAGCGCATGGCGTCGGAGCCGTCGCGGTCGAAGACCTCGTTGACGTCGGGGTAGTTACCCTTCGACTTCGACATCTTCAGGCCGTCGTCACCGAGCACGATGCCGTGCGCGGCAACGGTTTTGAACGACGGCGAGTCGAACAGCGCGGTCGACAGGACATGCAGCGTGTAGAACCAGCCGCGGGTCTGCCCGTTGTACTCGACGATGAAATCGCCGGGGAAGTGGCTGTCGAACCACTCCTTGTTCTCGAACGGGTAGTGCACCTGGGCATACGGCATCGAGCCCGATTCGAACCAGCAGTCGAGCACCTCGGGCACCCGGCGCATGGTCGAGTTCCCGGTCGGGTCGTCGGGATTGGGCCGGGTGAGCTCGTCGATGTAGGGGCGGTGCAGATCCTGCGGACGCACGCCGAAGTCGGCTTCCAGCTCGTCGAGCGAACCGTAGACGTCGACGCGCGGGTAGGCCGGGTCGTCGGAGACCCACACCGGGATCGGGCTGCCCCAGTAGCGGTTACGGCTGATGTTCCAGTCGCGCGCGCCCTCGAGCCACTTGCCGAACTGGCCGTCGCGGATGTGCTCGGGCACCCAGCTGATCTGCTTGTTCAGCTCGACCATCCGGTCGCGGAACTGGGTGACCGCGACGAACCAGGACGGGACGGCCATGTAGATCAGCGGCTGGCCGGAACGCCAGCTGTGCGGGTAGGAGTGCTCGATCGTCTCGTGCCGCAACAGCTTTCCGGCGGCCTTGAGGTCCTTGATGATCACCGGGTTGGCGTCGAAGACCATCAGGCCCTCGTACGGCGGCACCATCGAGGTGAACTTGCCCGCCGGGTCCAGCGGCTGCACGATCTCGATGCCGTTGGCCGCGGCCACGTCCATATCCTCCTCACCGAAAGCCGGTGCGAGGTGGACGATTCCGGTGCCGGAGTCGGTCGTGACGTAGTCGGCGGTGAGCACGCGGTGCGCGTGCGGGTGGCCGACGAAGAAGTCGAACGGCGGGCGGTAGGACAGGTCGGCCAGGGCAGCGCCGTCGTACTCGCCGAGCACCTCCGGCTCGTCGCCGAACTCGCGGGAGTAGTGCGAGACACGTTCGGCGGCAAGCAGATAGCGCTTGTCGTCGGCGCCGCGCACGTGCACGTAGCGCACGTCGGGGTGCACCGCGATCGCCAGGTTGGACGGCAGGGTCCACGGCGTGGTGGTCCAGATCAGCGCGTTCGCGCCGTCGAGCGCGGCGAGGGGATGCTCGGCCGGGACGACCAGCTGCATGTCGACGGTGACCGCCGGGTCCTGCCGCATCTTGTAGGCGTCGTCGAGGCGGGTCTCCTGGTTCGACAGCGGCGTCTGCTCGTACCAGCTGTAGGGCAGCACCCGGAAGCCCTGGTAGATCAGGCCCTTGTCGTAGAGCGACTTGAACGCCCACATCACCGACTCCATGAAGTCGAGATCGAGGGTCTTGTAGTCGTTGTCGAAGTCGACCCAGCGCGCCTGGCGGGTGACGTAGTCACGCCACTCGCCGGTGTAGCGCAGCACCGAGGACTTACAGGCGGCGTTGAACTCGGCCAGTCCCATCTCGTCGATCTGCGCCTTGTCGGTGATGCCGAGCTGCTTCTCGGCCTCGATCTCGGCGGGCAGGCCGTGGGTGTCCCAGCCGAAGCGGCGGTCGACGAGCTTGCCGCGCATGGTCTGGAAGCGCGGGATCAGGTCCTTGACGTAGCCGGTGAGCAGGTGGCCGTAGTGCGGCAGGCCGTTGGCGAAGGGCGGGCCGTCGTAGAAGACGAACTCGTCGTTGCCGTCCCGGTTGCGCAGGCTGGCGCGGAAGGTGTCGTCGCGGGCCCAGTAGTCGAGCACCTGCTGTTCGAGTTCCGGGAACGACGCGCCGGAACCGGCGCCGAAGTCGACCCGGGGGTATGCACCGGTGGTTGTCTCGTCCGCCATCGCGGATCTGCTCCTCGTGCCGCCGCGCCGTCGGCGCGGATCCTGGGCACGGGGACGATGCCGGCGCCGGTGCGCCGTACCGCGGTACCACCCCGTTTGCCCGTTCCGACCCTGACGGGAGCGGCGCGGGCCTCTCGTTGTGTGAGCTGTGACGGGCTCACCCGTTCGGTTCTACTGAGCGCGAGCGCCGTTCTTCCGAAGGCTCCCCGGTGATGGCCGGATCAGTGCCGTGTGTTCTTCGATTCTAGCGGGGACCGTCGAGCGAATATTCCCGCGGTCAGTCCCGCCGGACGTGTCGTCCGGGCTGGACCGGGTCGTTCTCGGGTTTTCGCGCGGCCAGCGCACTCACCAGCAGCGTGGCGGCACCGATCATGCAGATCAGAATGCACCCCCAGGCCCACAGCACCGAACCGGTGGCGAGCGCCGCGACGAGCAGACCGAAACCGATTGCCGCGAGGACGAGCGTCAAGACGAGCATGCTGACTCCCAAGAAACCCGAGCAGCCCGATGAAAGCTGGGCGTTCCCGGATCACGCGGCGTGCCGCGCGACCCGGGTTCAGTTTACTTGCCGCCCTTGGCGAAGGAGGCGGGAGCCAGACTGTTGGCCGAACCGTTGGTTTCGCCGGCGAACTCGCCACCGTCGACCGGAACGGCCGACCCGCGGTTCTCCAGCTCCTCCAGCTGCGACTCCAGGTACGACTTCAGTCGCACGCGGTACTCGCGCTCGAAGGTCTTCAGCTGCTCGATGCGGCTTTCCAGCACCGTGCGCTGCTGGGTGATGGTGGCCATGATCTCCGCGTGCTGACGCTCGGCGTCGGCGGTGAGCGCCTCGGCCTTGTCCTTGGCCTGCCGGATCTGGGTGTCGGAGCGGTTCTGCGCGTCGGTCAGCATCGCGTCGGACTTCTGGCGCGCGTCGGCGATCATCGCCTCCGAGCGGGTGCGGGCGTCGCCGACCAGTCGCTCGGAGTTTGCCCGCGCGTTCGAGAGCAGTCCCTCGGCCTCGGTCTTGGCGTCGGTGGTGAGCCGGTCGGCCATCTCCTGCGCCAGGGTGAGCACCTTCGCGGCCTGCATGTTCGCGTCGGGACCGGAGTTGTCCCGGACCGGCGCGGCGACCGGCATCGGCGCCGGCGGTGCGGCGGGCACCGGTGGCGCGATAGGTTCAGGGGCTGGCGGCGGAGCCTGCTGGACCGGCGCCTTCACGGCGTTGACCGGGGCGGCTGCGCGGTTCTTCTTGGCATCGGCCAGCTCGGTGTCGAGCTCGGCGACCCGCTGGCGCAGGTCGGCGTTCTCCTCGATCAGGCGCGAAAGCTCCTGCTCGACGAGATCCAGGAAGGCATCGACCTCGTCCTCGTTGTAGCCGCGCTTACCGATCGGCGGTTTGCTGAACGCGACGTTATGCACATCGGCAGGAGTCAGCGGCATCGAAGGATCCCTTCACGCGTCTTTTGGAGAACTAGCAAGCGGTCTTCTCGATTCAGTATGTCACACGGAGGTCACGGGCTGCCCGAGCCTACCCACGATGGACATCAGGATGAAGACCACGAAGAGCAGGACCATTATCGACAGATCGAGCCGAATACCCCCGAGGTTCACAGGAGGTATCAACCGCCTCAGGAGTTTCACCGGCGGGTCGGTCACCGTGAAGATGACCTCCAGCAGGATCACCACCACACCGGTAGGGCGCCAATCGCGCGCGAAACTGCGAATGAACTCGACAATCACCCGGCTGATCAACAACAGCCAGAAGATGAAAAGCACGAGGTACAGAACCGCGAACAGGGCCACGGCTTCACTCTGCCGCAAAATCGGCGGCTTGCAAAATGGCCGCGCCGCGCGGTGCGCGGGCGGCCATCACGATGATGCGGATGTGGCGTCTATTTCTGGTTGTAGAATCCGTTTTCGGCGATCCGGCGGCGCTCTTCCGCCGATACGTCGACATCGGCCGGTGAGAGCAGGAACACCTTCGTCGCCACCTTGTCGAACGAACCGCGCAGCGCGAACGCGAGCCCGGCCGCGAAATCGACCAGCCGTTTGGCATCGGCATTGCTCAGGTCGACCAGGTCCATGATGACCGGGTTGCCCTCGCGGAAACGCTCACCGATGATCCTGGCCTCGCTGTAGTCCCGTGGACGCAGCGTGGTGATCTTGGACAAGGGACCTCCGTCCTCGAAGATCCCGGGCCGCCGCGCTGCCGCGGGCTCGGGGCGCAAGCGCTCCTCGAGCCTGCGCTCCTCGGCGTCGGGATCGACCGCGAGCGCTCCACGGGTGGAGCCGCGCATGCCGGGTGCGACACCGCCCGCCCGGAACGAGCGACCCGATGACGGGGCGGTCTCGATCCTGGTCGGACGCCGCGGCGCCTCGTAACGATCGTCGGCGTAGGTGTCGGCGACGTAATCGTCACGACGCGCCTGGTAGGCCGACTTGTAGGCCGGCTGCGGGTAGTCGTCGGCCTCGTCCTCGAAACGGTCGGAGCCGTAACGGTCTTCGGCGTAACGGTCGTAGCTGCGCGGGCGGGTGCGCCCGGCGCGCTCCTCGGCGCCACGAGGGGCGTGATCGTCGACGTAATCGTCTTCGTACTCGTCGAGCGGAACCATGCCGAAGTACGCCTTGAACTTGTGCAGCGTGCTCATGACTCCACCTCGCGCTCGCTCGGTTCCGGCATGACCACGCAGGTGGCTGAGCCGATGACTCGCTCGCTCCGCTCGCTCATATGGTCGACCTTCCTTCGGCCCCGGTGGCGGCCGGGTGTTGAAGTTCTTGCTCAGCGCCTCGTCGGCCAATCGTATGTGTCGAATGTGACTGATGAGGTTTCTTTGCTACGCCGAGGTTATCGGTCGCGCGCCCATCAGGGCGGTTCCGACACGCACACAGGTCGAACCGTGTTCGACCGCAACTTCCAAATCACCCGACATACCTGCAGAAAGTTCGGTGGCATCGGCGTGTTGCGCGAGCAGCGAAGTGTGCAAAGTCGCAAGATTCGCAAAGGACGCATCAGTCGCGACGTCAAGGGGCGGAATCGCCATCAGACCGGCCAGATCCAGGCCGGGAGCCTTCGCCACCAGGTCGGCGAGGGCGGGCAGATCGGCCGGTGCGACACCCCCGCGTCCGGGGTCGTCGTCCAGGCTCACCTGCAGCAGGACACGCAGGGGCGCGGTACGCTCGCCGGCTGCCAGTGCGTCCTGCGCGGCCCGGTCCAGCGCGTTTGCCAGGCGTTCGCTGTCGACCGAGTGCACGGTGTGCGCCCACCGCGCCACCGCGCGCGCCTTGTTCCGTTGTAAACGGCCGATCATGTGCCATTCGATGTCGTCGTAGGTCAGCCGGCCGACCTTGGCCGAGGCCTCCTGCTCGCGTGACTCGCCGAACTCGCGCCTGCCGAGGCGGTAGAGGATGTCGACGTCGGCGGCGGGGAAGAACTTCGTCACCGGGAGCAGGCGGACCGAGCCCGCCGGGCGGCCCGCGGCGGCCACGGCGGCATCGATACGCGCGAGCAGGCCGTCGAGCCTGCCAGAGAGTTCCGCGGTGCGGAC
>NZ_JBHXMY010000311.1:0-7047 GCF_042720195.1 Nocardia sp. NPDC058497
AGGGTGTGGGTCGTTTCGGTCATGGGTGATCCGAGAACAGCTCATGGGCGCACCCGCTGCCGACCCGACAGCGGATGGACGGAGCCACCGCGGTGACGCCCCGCCTACTGGTGTTCATAGACGCTCCTCGCCCGGGGCCTACGACAATCATCAGCGATATGCGACAACCGGGTCAATCCCCGGTTCCCCTTGGCCAACCCCAAGATTCAGCTTCAGGCAGCTTGGAGAATGCCACCGGGTACGCCTGCTCGAACGCGGATCCGACGGCGTAACCCCACCCCGAAGAGCTCCTGCTCTGGGATCAATCACGTTGCGGGGCAGCATGTTCGGCTACAGGATGACGATGGCTCACTGCACCCACAGATGTCAGCTCCGCTACCCGGTTCCGCGCGAACGCGAGGGACCGCTGCAGGCGCTCGCCGCCGAATTCGTCGTTGCCCGTGTAGACGAACTCGACCTCATCGATGCCGATGAAACCCAGGGCCGTGCGCAGGTACGGCTCTACGTGATTCGCGCTCGCGAGCGGACCACCCATCTCGTACCCGGCGTCGCCGGTGCCGACGATGACGAAGGCGCGCTTGCCGGAGACGAGTGGTGTGTACGGTGCCGCGGCCTCAGGGTCGAAGGAGAAGGTGCGGCCGACCCGGACGATCTGGTCGATGTAGGCCTTCAGCATCGCCGGTACCCCGAAGTTGTACATCGGGACTCCGAGCACCAGCACGTCGGAGGCGAACAGCTCGTCCACCAGCTGGTCGCTGTAGGCCAGGGCCTCGCGCATCTGCGTGGTCCGCTCGCCTGGCGTGGTGAAGGCGGCGGCGATCCAGTCCTCGGTGAGGTGCGGAGGCGGTTCGTGGCCGAGGTCGCGGCGGATCACCGTGTTGCCGGGTCCGCCCTCGCTCCAGCGTTCGGCAAACTCCCGGACCAGTGTGCGGGTGTGTGAGCGCGACCGGCGCGGGCTGGCATCGAGCTGCAGCAGCTGGACCATCTCTGATTCTCCTGTCAGGGCGGGGTAACGTGCGGAACCGAGCCTGCCCGACGGGGAACATCCGCGTAAGAACGCACATTTCTGTTACCCGGTACCCTTTTTCATACCTTTGCCGGTGAGACGAGGATGTGGCATGGCGAAACGTAAGCAGGATCTCGATTTCGACTGCCCGGTCGAAGTCACCCTCGATGTGATCGGCGGCAAATGGAAGGGCATGATCGTCTTTCAGCTGAGTGAGGGAACGGCGCGGTTCAGCGAGATGCGCCGCACCATGCCGCACGTGACCCAGCGGATGCTGACCGCGCAGCTGCGCGAACTCGAACGCGACGGCGTCCTCACCCGCACCGTGTATCCGGAGGTCCCGCCCCGCGTCGAGTACGAGCTGACAGACTTCGGCCGCGGACTCGTCCCGATCATCCGGCTGATGGAGACCTGGGGCGAGCGGTACCGGGAGCAGCTCCGTCAGGCCGGGTAGTCAACCGGGGGTTGCCCGCAGCTGAGCGCTGAGTTCGAACCGCGTCCTGTGCGCGCGGGGTACCGGCGCCGCGCGGAATTCGGGATACTGTTCGTTACCCCCGCAGACCGGGCGCTTCGACCCATCGGAGGACTGCCGTGTCCACAGCGATGACCGATCCGTCGACAATCCTGACCGCGCAGGGCACCGAAGGCGGTGGCGCTGCCCTCGATCAGGTCGCACTGATGACCGGCGCGGCCGCGGTGGTAGGCGCGGTCCTGCTGGTGGTGGCCTACCTGCATCGGACGCGGCGCATCACCTGGCTGCGCCGCCTGGCCGACTTCAGCGGTCGCATCATGAACCGTCCCGGCTGGGTGGCGCTGCCGATCCTGATGTTCCTCGCGACCATCCTGACCGCGTTCCTCGGCTTCATCTGGGATGTGAGCCTGCACGTCGGCAAGGGCCGCGACGCCGGACCGCTGGCCAACCCGGCGCACTACTTCATTCTGGTCGGCCTGTTCTTCCTCTTCATGGCCGGCATGCTGGCGATCGTGCTGCCGCTCGACGAGAAGCCGGGCAGTGCCGCGGTGCGCATCACCCGCGACTGGTACGCCCCCGTCGGCGGCATCTTGATCGCGGGTGCCGGGTTGTACGCGCTGATCGGTTTCCCGCTCGACGACATCTGGCATCGGTTGTTCGGCCAGGATGTCACCCTCTGGGGCCCGACGCACCTGATGCTCATCGGCGGTGCGGGCTTGTCGTTGATCGGCGTGCTGCTGCTCGAACTCGAAGGCCGATACAACCGGCCTGATCCCGAGCGGGTCGACGGGCGGGTCTTGTGGGCGGTTCGGGCATTCGCTTTCGGCGGTCTGGTGATCGGACTGTCGGTGTTCCAGGTCGAGTTCGACTTCGGCGTCGAGCAGTTCCGGCTGGTGCTGCATCCGATGTTGATCGTCTTCGCCGCGACGATCGCCCTGATCTCGGCGCGGTTGACGCTCGGCCCATTCAGCACGCTGCTGCTCGTTGCCTTCGCATTCTGTGTGCGGTATGTCGTCGCTGTCCTCGTCGGGACCGGATTCGAGGCGCCGCGCACCGTGTTTCCGCTGTATCTCGGCGCCGCGATCGTGGTCGAACTGCTCGCCCTCGTGCCGCTGATTCGCCGCCCGCTCTGGTGGGGCGCGCTTACCGGGTTCTGCGTGGCGACGGTGGGTGTCTGGCTCGAATCGCTGTGGATCGAGCGGATGTTCGTCAATCCCTGGGTCGCCGGGATGTGGCCGGAGCTGCTCGCGATGGCAGTGCCGGTCGGTGTGGCGGGCGGTGTGATCGGCGCGATGCTCGGCACAGTATTGCGCGGCGAGGCATTGCCCAGCCCCACGGTGCGGCGTGGGATCGTGGTCGTCGCGGTGGTGATCGCCGCAGCGGCGACCACGAACGGCCTGATCATCCGGGTACCGGAGAGCGCGTCGGCGACCGTCACACTCACCGACGCCGCGCCCGAACAGGGCGGACGGATGGTCACCGCCGACATCCGGCTCTCCCCCGAGGATCTGATCGGTTCCGATCCCGAATGGGTGGAGATCCTGTCCTGGCAGGGCGGCACCGGCGACGACAGTCCCGGCCACGGTCTCGTCGTGGACAAGCTGCGCCGCGTCGCCGACGACCACTTCGTTTCCACCCGGCCCGTGCCCGTGCACGGCACCTGGAAAACGCTGCTGCGCCTGCAGGATGGGCGCATGCAAGCCGCGCTGCCGATCTTCATGCCGCTCGATCCCGGCATCGGCGCCGCGGAGGTGCCCGCGCCAGCGAGCTTCACGCGGCCATTCGTCGCGGAGATCACGGTACTGCAGCGCGAGCGGTCCTTCGACCATCCGTCCTGGCTGATCGGCCTCGCGGGCCTGGTGGTGCTGGCCTGCAGCCTGGCTTTGATCGCGGCGATGTCGTGGGGCGCTGCCCGCATCAACGACCGCTATCTGGCGGCGGGCCGCACACAGGACCAGAAGACAACGGCCCCAACATGATTCGCCAGGACGACGTCGACATTCTCGCCGACCACTCCCTGCTGTTGGCGATTCCGGCCTTCCTGCCCGCGATCGCGCTCGTCGGTCTGGTGCTGTTCATCGCGATGCGGGACCGGCGCGCGGAGAAACGCGAGAACGCAGACGCGGAAACACGATCCGCGCAGACCGGTCGCACCGAGGAGCATCCGTGATCAATCGCGTGCTCCAGTACGGGCTACTCACGGTCGCGGTGGGTTCGCTGCTCGTCGGCTGCGCATCCGGCGACCGGTCCGGGGCGAGGACCACCCCGACCGGCGAGCCCGCGAGCGCAGCCCGCACCATCGACATCCGGATCGCGAACGGCACAGTCTCCCCGGCCAATACGCGCACCGAAGCCGAGGTCGGGGAACGGATCGTGTTGCGAGTCGACAGTGACACCACCGACGAACTGCATGTCCACTCCGACCCCGCGCACACCTTTCCCGTGGCTGCGGCTTCCGGACAGGAGTTCGGCTTCACCGTGACGGTGCCAGGCCAGGTGGAGATCGAACTGCATCACGCTGGACGGACGGTGACGACGCTGCTGGTCTGGCAGTGAGTGTCCTCGCCCACGGTATCGGCGGTGCCGCGGACCTGCCGATTCCGCTCACCTACGCGTTGGTCGGCGCGGCGTGGGCGCTGACCTTCTCGTTCGCGCTGCTGTTCTTCGCCTGGCGCCGGCCACGATTGGACCCCTGCTCGCCGGGATACGTACTGCCCGCGCCGGTCCGCCGGGTGATCGACGCACGCACGACGCGAACGATCATCGCCGCGGTGAGCGTGGCGGTGACCGCCTGCGTGATCGTCATCGCGGTGTTCGGCTCCTCGGACCCGGCCCGGAATCCGGTGCCCGGAGTGCTGTACGTCGGCGTCTGGGTCGGTGTGATGGTGGGGTCCCTGCTGATCGGGCCGGTCTGGAAGGTCGTCTCCCCAGCCAGAGCGATTCACCGATGGGGTTGCCTGCTGCTGCGACGCCAGCCGGAACTCGGGCTTCTCCGCTACCGCGAGGAATGGGGGTACCGCCCCGCGGCGCTCGGCCTGTTCTCCTTCGTCTGGCTGGAATTGGCGTGGCGCGCGCCAGGATCGGTGGGATCGGTGCTGACGTGGCTGCTCGGCTATCTGGTCGTGACCTCGATCGGGCTCGTACTGTTCGGCACCGTCTGGGCGGAACGGGCCGATCCGCTCGAGGTGTACAGCACGCTACTGGCGCACCTGAGCCCCTATGGGCGGGACAGCGCCGGACGGGCGGTGTTGCGGATGCCACTGAACAATCTCGCGGGCACTCCGGCACTCGCCGGTTCCGTGGCCGTCGCGGCGACGCTGCTCGGATCCACCGCTTTCGACAGTTTCTCCACCTTCCCGCGGTGGCGCGAGCTGGTCGATGATCTGGCGCCGGTCCTCGGCGCGGAGCTGGTGCGCACGGCCGGGCTGCTGGTTTTCATCGGGGTGGTCGGCGGGCTGTTCTCCGTCGCCGCGCGTGCCACCGGCGGTGTCTCCCCCGCCGATCTAGCGCTGCTGCCGCGGCGGCTGGCGTTCAGCCTCACCCCTCTCGTGGCGGGTTACCTGATCGCCCACTACCTCACGTTTCTCGTCGAGAAGGGGCAGGCGACAGTGCTGCTGTTCGCGGACCCACTGGATCGCGGCTGGAACATCGCCGGCCTGGCCGACCGAGACGTCGCCTACATGCTGTCGAGTCATCCGAGCCTGCTCGCCACCGCCACAGTGCTCGCCGTCCTGATCGGCCACATCCTCGCCGTCACCGCCGCCCACGACCGCTGCCTTCAGCTTCTCCCCCCTCGTCACCGACTCACCGGCCAGCTGGCATTGATGCTGACCATGGTCGGATTCACCTTCACCGGGCTGTACCTTCTGTTCGGAGGTTAGCGGAGGGGGAGTTGCGGTGGCTTTCGTAGATACGCATTCTGAACTGGCCGAGGCATCGCGCCTCTACAACCTTCTGGGCTTGGAGTTTTCGGCTCCAGTTCCCGAGACCGAGAACGCCGAGTACGGGGCCTGCGTGTTCCACGTCGGTGGCCGATCTGTCAGGTTCCGGATCGGCAAGGTGACACCGGCGAAAGTCGGGTTGTTCGTAGCGGTCTGGCAACGCGCAAGCGATGGTTCGCCGGAGCCGTTCGCGAGTGAGGACGCCGTCGACCTCTTGGTGATCGCCGTTCGAGAACACCGCCACTCAGGTCAGTTCGTGTTCCCGAAGCGGGCGTTGATCGAGCACGGCATCGTTTCGGTCGGCGGCCGGGGCGGGAAGCGTGGATTCCGCGTGTACCCACCGTGGTCTGCGACAGCGAACAAGCAGGCCGGGCGGTCTCAAAGCTGGCAGTGCGACTACTTTCTCGACCTCGGAGAGGCACGCGAGGTCGACCTGGACCGGGCCCTCCGCCTGTACACAAGCTGATGCAACCCTCGAACGACGACTGACACCCGGCCTCGAAAAAGCTGCCCCGAAGCAGGTCTTCCGCCTCCGCCGATTCGGTGATAGTTTGACACCAAGGATGAAGTTACCGACCAGTAACATGTCCGTTGTTCCTGGTCACTGACTTACCGGGACTGGGGGGCTGCACAATGACCACTGCCACGATCACACTCGGGATCATCGGCATCACGATTACCCTGCTCTGCTGGGGGATGCTCTTCGCCGGGATCAGCCGGATGATTCGCATCTTCCGCGCGGGCCAGCCCGACCTGTCACGGCTTCGCCCGTTCCTGCCGCGGGCGAGGACCGTCGTCGTCGAGGTTGTCGCGCACACACGGATGAACAAGTTCCGGACCGTCGGCTGGGCGCACTGGCTGGTGATGGTCGGGTTCCTGCTCGGGATGGTCTTCTATTTCGAGTCCTACGGCCAGACTTTCGATCCCGAGTTCGGCTGGCCGATCATCGGCGACACCTTCGGCTACCACCTGCTGGAGGAAGTCCTCAGCCTCGCCACCATCATCGGAATCGTGGCGCTGATCGTCATTCGGCAGCTGAACCACCCGCGGCGACCCGAGCGGCTGTCCCGGTTCGGTGGGTCGAATTTCCTTGCCGCATATCTCATCGAGACGATCGTGCTCATCCACGGTCTCGGTGATGTCCTGGTCAAGGCAGGCAAGATCGCCACGTATGGCGGCGGGCACATCTCGACCGACCTGTTCACCATGCAGGTCGCCCGAGTGCTACCGGCCAGCCCGCTGATGATCTCGGTCTTCGCGTTCGTCAAGATGCTCGCCGGCGCGGCGTTCCTGTATCTCATCGGCAGCAAGCTGACCTGGGGTGTTGCGTGGCACCGGATTTCGGCGTTCTTCAACATCTACTTCAAGCGGGAGGACGACGGCGGAGTCGCGCTCGGGGCGGTCAAGCCCATGATGTCCGACGGCGCGATCCTGCTGATGGAGGATGCCGACCCGGACACCGACACGTTCGGTGTCGGCAAGGTCGAAGACTTCACCTGGAAGGGCTTGCTCGACTTCACCACCTGTACCGAGTGCGGTCGCTGCCAGAGCCAGTGCCCGGCCTGGAACACCGGAAAGCCGTTGTCTCCCAAGCTGCTGATCATGTCGCTGCGCGACCACACCTACGC
>NZ_JBHXMY010000312.1:0-7030 GCF_042720195.1 Nocardia sp. NPDC058497
AGTTCAGCGTGTCCATGCGGCGAAGGCTACCGCCGAGCTACCTTACGACCGGTCAGGCGGGGCGGGTGGCGTCGACGTACTGCATGAAACGGCGCACCCGCTGGTCGATTTCGACCAGCCCCGCCTCGGCGAACAGAGTGGGGAAGGTGTCGCGGTCGAACAGGCGCAACCCGCTCAAGCCCGCGGCCATGGTGCTGGCCCGGCCGAACAGGTTGTCCTCGCGGTAGCTGGTGGTGATCGCGATCCGGCCGCCCGGCGCGAGTACCCGGATCATCTCGCGGGTAGCCGCGATCGGATCGGGGATCAGGTACAGCGCGCCGAAACAGCAGACGGCGTCGAAGGTTCCGTCGGCGAACGGCAGGGTGCGCGCGTCGCCGCGGACATAGCCGACCCGCGGGCCCGCGTTGTCGGCGGCGGCCCTGGCCAGCATCGGCTCGGAGTAGTCCAGGCCGGTGACGAAGCCGTCGCCGGAGAGGAATTCGCTCAGATACTTGGTGAAATTGCCGGGGCCGCAGGCGAGATCGAGCACCTTCTTGTTACCGCTGAGCCGCAGGGTGTCGACGGCTTCGCGGCGGTCGCTGCCGGTGGTGCGGCCGCTGGCCAGATAGAACAGCGTCGGCCGCCACGCGTGCTCGTACACCGCGGCAAGGGCCGGCGCGTTCATGGTCTTGCGGGCTAGGTTCACCGCCGTGCGACCTCGATCGTCATGCCCGCCTCGCGCAGCCGGTCGGTGAGCGTTTCGCCCATGGCCGAGGCCGGGGTGAGAACGCCTGCGCGCGGCGGGAGTTCGTCGAAGGCCAGGCACAGGCCGCTCTGGCCGAGCAGCACGGCGGTCGCCTGGTAGCCGGGGTCGCCGGTGCCGGAGAAGGTGGCCTGGTACCTGGCGCCGGAGCTGGTGCGCGCGAACGTCTTCATGGTGAACCAGCCACTGAGGCGGGCCTTTTCGCTGGGGCCGGTGCCGGGCTTGGGCAGGATCCGGTCGAGCAGCTTGCGGCCCAGCGAGACGCGCGAGAGCACGGCGCCCGAGGCCATGCCCGCCACGATGCCGCCCGCGATACCGGCGGCGACCAGCGGCGCGGCGGCCGAGTTGCCCGCGTTCATCACCTCGCGGTAGCGGAACTGCTTGCCGTAGGCCCAGCCGAGCAGGCCGTTGGTGCGGCGCACGACCTTGGTGTTGTGCGAGGCCATGATGAAGGTGGTGACCCAGCCGTCCAGGCTCGGATCGATGCTGTCGGCGCGGGCCAGCGCCTGATCGGACTGGCGGCCCACGTCGGGCTCCATCGTGCGGTCCGGGCTCAGCGAGTACGGGTGCGCCAGAATGCGGCCGCGCGCGGAGTCGGCGGCGATGTCTTCCATCATCGCGCGGCCGGAATCGATGGTGCCGCCGCTCATTCCGCCCTTGAGGTAGGCGACCAGCGTGGTGTCCTCGAGCTCGCCGGTGTTGTCGGCGACGGCGGCCCGGTAGAGCTCGTAGACGCTCAGGTCCGACGGAATCGAGTCGTAGCCACAGGAATTGACGATCTTGGCGCCGGAGTCGACCGCGGTCTGCTCGAACTGCTCGATGGCGTCGTGGATGAACAGCGGCTCACCGGTGAGATCGGCGTAGTGGGTGCCCGCGGCGGCGCACGCGCCGAGCAGCGGCATGCCGTAACGCAGGTACGGGCCGACCGTGGTGACGACGACCTTGGTCCGCTCGGCCATCGCGGCGAGCGAGGCGGGGTCGGTCGAATCGGCCACCACCAGTTCCCAGTTCGCGGCGGCGGGGCCCAGCTCGGCGCGCACGGCGGCGAGCTTGTCGGCCGACCGGCCTGCCAGCGCGATCTTGGCGCCCTCGGGCGCGGCGGTGAGCAGGTATTCGGCGGTGAGTTTGCCGACGAACCCTGTCGCGCCGAACAGGATCAGGTCGAACTCACAGAGCTGCGGCATGACGCGCCTTTCATCGAGTGCCCGCCTTGCGGGCACGCGGCTTCTTCGCCGGCTTCGGCGGATGGGTGGTGAGCCACTCACGGTGGGCCAGACCGAGTTCGGTGACCGGCGGCTCGTCGTAGAGCCATTCCCTGGCGATCAGATGCCAGTTGTTGGTGCTGTCGAGCTGGCCGAGCATACCGAAGGTGAGGAAGTCGGCGCGGCGGGAGAACAGGTGCTCCGGCGGCAGGTTCTGCTGCTTCATGCCGGTGAACTCGCTGGCCCGCGGGTCGACAGCCAGCAGGAACGCGCCGCTGGCCAGTTCGGGGGTGATGGTCAGTTCCTCGTCGACCAGGCACCACTCCGAGGCGGAGAGCACGTACTCGAGACACTCCTCGGCGCCGATCTCCTCCGGGGAATCGATCACCCCGCGCTCGATCATCAACTGCCGCAGGTCTTCCGCGCGGTCCTCCGCGGCGGCGCGCAGGCACAGGATCTCGAAGTGCACCAGCTTGGGGTCCATGCGGTTGAACAGGCCGAAGTCGAGGAAGGCCACCCGGCCGTCGCGAGCGAGCAGCACATTGCCCGGATGCGGGTCGCCGCAGAACTCGTTGAAGGTGAACAGCGAGCCGACGTAGAAGCGGTAGATGATCTCGCCGACCCGGTCACGCTGGTCGGCGGGCAGCTTCCGGACCTCGTCGAATCCGGTGCCCTCGATGAACTCGCTGACCAGCACCCGGGTGGTCGAGAGCTCCTGCACCGCGGCGGGCACCACGATGAACGGGTGATCCCGGTAGAGGTTCGCGATCTCGGTCTGGGTCACGGCCTCGGCGACGTAGTCGAGTTCGGCCTCCATGTTCAGCTTCAGCTCGTCGAGCACGGCCGGGGTGATCCACGGCATCGCCGAGGACAGCACCCGGCGGAACATGGTGAGGTTCTTCAGGTCGGCGCGCACCGCGATGTCGACGCCGGGGTACTGGACCTTCACCGCGACGGCCCTGCCGTCGTGCAGCGTGGCCCGGTAGACCTGGCCGATCGAGGCTGCCGCGATCGGTTCCGGGTCGAATTCGGCGAACACCTCGGCCAGCGGGCGGCCGAAATCCTCCTCGATCACCGCGCGCATGGCCTCGAACGACACCGTCGGCGCGGCATTGCGCAGCACGGCCAGCCGCTGCTGGAACCGGTCGCGATGGTCCGGCGGCACCAGGTCCAGATCGAGCACCGACATCATCTGGCCCAGCTTCATCGCCACGCCCTTCATGGTGCCCAGCACCATGACCACCTGCTCGGTGGTGCGGATCATCGACTCCTCGGCCATCTTGGCGCGCACGGCCTCGGACCGACCGCGCATGGAGAGCCTGGTCTTCTTCGAACGGATGACCGAGCTCGCCGCTACCGCCCCCAGCTTCGTCCCGCGGGCAAGCCGGGATGTCGGCACGTTCTTCGCCATCGTGGTACCTCCATTGGTGCCGACGCGCAGGGCGGCCGTAGACGCGTAGCGTCACACGACCGCCGGCGGTGACGCAAGCCACAGCGTCCCGCTCGGTTCAGCGTAACCAACCGCGCCGCGATGTCGAGCCCGGCTCCGGCGATACCGGGAAAACCCCCGGTCAGGAGGGCAGCGTGGGGATCTCCGGCAGGGGGTGGCTCTGTGCGGTGAACAGCTCCGGGGAGCCGCCCGCCTTGGCGACACCCTCGATCGCCGACCACGCCATCATCGTCAGGTAGTCGATGACGTCCTGGCGTGGCATGGCCTTGTCGGTGGTCGTCCACCAGTGTGTGGCCAGCTGGATGCCGCCGACCAGCACGTACGACCACAGCAGCGCGCCGTCGGTGCGCACGCCCTTGCCACCTGCCCGGTCGATCAGCACGGCCGCGACCACTTCGGCGAAGAGCCGTTCGAACTCGGCGAGCGAGGACTTGTCGCCCGCGGCGTTGCTCATGATGAACCGGTAGACCTCGGGGTCGTCGTCGACGGTGCCGACATACTCGGTCATCGCGGCGCGCACCAGCTGATACTCGTCGGCGTCGAGGTTGATCGCGCCGTACACGCGGGGCAGCAGCGTGGTCTCGATGAACCGCTGCATGGTGGCGTGCACCAGATCGTTCTTGTCGGCGAAGTAGCGGTACAGGACGGTCTTGGACACGCCGATCTCGGTGGCGATCTCGTCCATGCCCGCCTGGCTGCCGCGCGCGCGGATGGCGTTGAGCGCGCCGTCGACCAGCTCTTCGCGGCGGTCGATCTTGTGCTGTCGCCACCGCCGTTTGCGGCCGTCGACAGGACCGCCGCCGCGCACGGTCGCGCGCCCGGTCTGCTCGCCGATCTCGACAAGGTCTTCGGTGGACAGAACAGCCCCCTTGTGGTCGATGTGGCGTGTCTTGTTCTACAGCTTAGGCGCGCCGGAGTGGGGTGGCGCTCGTTTGGTCGACGTTGCGGCATTTACCACACCGCGAAGCGGGCTGGCGGCGGCACTGTCGCGGCGCGCACAGCAGAATGGTGGCTATGGAGAAAGCTCCCGGCAATACGGCGGTTCTCGCGCCGCGGACCGAACCCGCGGCGCAACCCGCGGGTTTCGCGGTCATGACCGACGAGGCTGGTAAACGACGTGACCTCGTCAAGATGAAAGCACTGGCCACCGGATTCCTGCTGGTGGCCAGCGTGGTGTACCTGCTGTGCCGCTGGCTCGAATCGCGCGGCGGTGGCGGCGAGTGGGTCGGCTATGTGCGCGCCGCCTCCGAGGCGGGCATGGTCGGCGCGCTCGCCGACTGGTTCGCGGTCACCGCGCTGTTCAAGCATCCGCTCGGCCTGCCCATCCCGCACACCGCGATCATCCGCAAGAAGAAGGACCAGCTCGGGGAGAGTCTCGGCGCCTTCGTCGGCACCAACTTCCTCGCGCCCGACGTGGTGTCGGCGCGGCTGGACTCCGCGCAGATCTCGCTGCGAGTCGGCCGGTGGATGGCCGACCCGGGGCACGCGGCGCGGGTCGCGCAGGAGAGCTCGACGATCCTGACCGCCGTGGTCGGCGTGCTGCGCGACGAGGACGTCGAGCAGATCATCGACAACACCATCGTCAAACGGATCGCCGAACCGCTGTGGGGTCCGCCGATCGGGCGGGTGCTCTCGGAATTGATCGCCGACAATCGGCAGCTGCCGCTGATCGATCTGCTGGCCGAACGCGCGCATCAATGGGCGCTCGGATCCCAGGAGACGATCGATCGCATTGTGATGCGGGACGCGCCGCAATGGGCGCCGAAATTCGTCAATACGTTGCTTTCCGAGCGAATCTATCGGGAATTGGTCGAGTTCACCTGGAAGGTGCGCTCGAATCCCGATCATGAATTGCGCCAGGCCGCCGATCGTTTTCTGCAGGATTTCGCCGACGATCTCCAGCACGACGAGGCGATGATCGCCAAGGCCGAGAAGGTCAAGGCCGAGATCATGGGCCGCGAGCAGATCACCGGAATGGCCGAGGCGACGTGGCGCGCGGCCAAGCGGTTGATTCTCGAGTCGGCCTCCGACCCCGATTCCACCCTGCGCCGCAAGGTGGCCGAGAATGTGCAGCAGCTCGGTGAGCGCTTGCGCGACGACCCGGCCATGCGCGGCAAGGTCGACGGCTGGATCGACCGCGGCGCGCGCTATCTGGTCGGTAACTACTCGGCCGAGATCTCTACTCTGGTAACCGACACCGTCGCCCGCTGGGACGCCGACGAGGCGAGCCGGAAGATCGAACTGCAGGTCGGCCGGGATCTGCAGTTCATCAGGATCAACGGCACGGTCGTCGGTTCGCTCGCGGGCCTGGCCATCTACACGATCTCGCAGCTGCTGTTCCACTGAGCCGGACCGTTAACCGACACTGTGCTAACAGACGTGCTTGCAATAGCTAGCACCCTGATTTAGTATTGACCGTACAACCGCCAGAAGGTGAGTGATGGCAGACCAGCCCGAGGGACGTGTAGCGAACGCGGCACAAGACATCGGAGGGTTCATCAGGTCCCAGCGCGAAGCTGCGCAGGTGTCCTTACGTCAACTCGCCGCGCTGGCGGGGGTGAGCAATCCGTACCTGAGCCAGATCGAACGCGGATTGCGTAACCCCTCCGCCGAAGTACTCGCGCAGATCGCCAAGGCGCTGCGTGTTTCCTCGGAGGTGTTGTATGTGCGGGCCGGATATCTCGAACAGCGTCCGCACAGCCCGGTCCGGGACGCCCTGCTAGCGGACACTTCGGTGACCGAGCGGCAGAAACAGGTGTTGCTGGAAATCTATGAGTCGTTTCGCCGGGAAAACGGGGAAGAAGCCGGCTCAGGGGGGATCGAACGGGACAGCGACGTTTCGTTCACGACAATTGACACTCCGCCACGCCAGGAGAGCGAAGACTGATGACCGAAAAGACCGCTACCGTGACCAAGCCGCTGTTCGCCACCGTCGGCGCAGGTGACGCCATCTACGCCGCCGTGAACGAGGTCGTCGCCGACGTCCGCGAGCGCGTCGTCGCCACCGATGCCAAGGCCCGCGTCGACGAGGCACGTGAGCGCATCGCCAACGTCCCCGCCGACGTGCAGGCCCAGTTCGACACCCTGCGCGAGCGCATCGCCGGCCTGCCGTCGGAGCTGCCGGAGGACCTCGCCGAGCTGCGCGAGAAGTTCACCCCGGAAGAGCTGCGCAAGCTGGCCGAGCAGTACTACCGCCAGGCGCTCGACATCTACGCCGACCTCGCCGTCCGCGGTGAGGAGACTGTCGACCGGCTGCGCGCCAACCAGGCCGTCGACGAGCAGCTCGGCCGCGTCGAGACCCTGTACAAGGATGCCTCCGCGCGTGCCGAGGACGCCCTCGCCAAGGTCACCGACCTGCTGGGTCGTGGCAAGGCCGAGGCCGAGAAGGTCGCCGACGAGGTTGTCGATGCCGAGGTCGTCGCCGTGAGCACCGAGCCGGCTCCGGCTCCGGCCGCCAAGGCGCCCGCCGCCAAGAAGGCTCCGGCTGCCAAGAAGGCGCCCGCCAAGAAGGCCGCGCCGAAGAAGGCCGAGTAAAGAGGCCTGACGTATCACCGCCGAACAGCGGCCCCCCCCCCCGGAGGTGGGCCGGGGCCCCGTTACGTTGATTGGTGTGTGTAACAGGGAAAAAGTGTGACG
>NZ_JBHXMY010000313.1:0-3958 GCF_042720195.1 Nocardia sp. NPDC058497
GTGAACGGGCGGTCCGCCCGCGGGAATCGATCGATCAGCTGGCGCGGGCGACATCCATTTCGGAGTCACGCGACCGGCGCTTGCGCATCCGCGCGACCGCGGCGGGCAAACCGAGCTTCGTCAGCTCTTTCACTTCGGCGTTGCTGGCGTTGTCCAGGTACTGCTGAACCTCTTCGTCGGGTTCGAGAAGCTTTCGGAGCCGATTCTCGACCCGCTCCATCCCCAGCGCGAACAGCATCAACAGCACTGGGAAGAGCACCACAGCGAGTCCTTGCATGACAGGCAGTAAACACCGTCCAGGTCTCAGATGGAACACAGCGGGCAAACTGAGCACCCAATGTTGTCGTAGTGGTTCCGTATGGTGGACAGGTGCCCGTTTCCCCCGCCACCGCCGCCGCGGACGACGCCGCCCCAGCCACGGAAACGGCCGTCGTTCCCACCGGTATCTCGACGGCGCGCAAGCGCAAGAACCGTGCGATAGCTGCGGAAACGCGGATCGGACTGGTCCGGCGGGCCCGCCGGATGAACCGGACGCTCGGCGAGGCCTTCCCCGGCGCGCACTGCGAGCTGGACTTCACCACCCCGCTGGAATTGGCGGTGGCGACGATTCTGTCCGCCCAGTGCACCGACGTCCGAGTGAACCTCACCACTCCCGCGCTGTTCGCGAAGTACCGCAGCGCGCGTGACTACGCCGAGGCCAACCGTGCCGAGCTGGAGGAATACATCCGGCCGACGGGTTTCTACCGGAACAAGACCAGTTCACTGATGGGGCTCGGGCAGGCGCTCGTCACCGGATTCGACGGTGAATTGCCTCACACGATGGGCGAACTGGTGAAGCTGCCCGGCATCGGGCGCAAAACTGCCAACGTCATCCTCGGC
Organism: Nocardia sp. NPDC058497; assembly: GCF_042720195.1. Lineage (NCBI taxonomy): Bacteria > Bacillati > Actinomycetota > Actinomycetes > Mycobacteriales > Nocardiaceae > Nocardia > Nocardia sp. NPDC058497. The sequence continues at coordinate 880 of NZ_JBHXMY010000313.1, forward strand.
AACGCCTTCGGTGTGCCCGGTATCACGGTCGACACCCATTTCGGCCGGCTGGTCCGCCGCTGGAAGTGGACCGAGGACGAGGATCCGGTCAAGGTCGAACACGCGGTCGGCGAGCTGGTCGAGCGCAAGGAGTGGACGATGCTCTCGCATCGGGTGATCTTTCACGGTCGCCGGGTGTGTCATGCGCGCAAACCGGCGTGCGGCGCCTGCGTGCTCGCCAATGACTGCCCGTCGTTCGGGCTCGGGCCGACCGACCCGGCCGTCGCGGCCGAGCTGATCAAGGGGCCGGAGCGCGAGCACCTGCTCGATATGGTCGGCCTGTGAGTGATTCCACCGAACCGTCGCTGTCGCGGCGGCCCGCCTTGCGCTGGGCACTGGCCGCGCTGATCGTCGTCGTCGCGGCGGCGGTCGCGCTGTGGCCGCGCGGAGGTTCGGAGACAACGGGCCCGGCGCAGACGGCGAAGCAACCGGCGGTGGCGGTCGCCTCGGCCGAGCAGCGCGCGGCCGCCGGCCTGACTCCGTGTCCCACGCCCGCCCCGGGCGCGACCGGCTCGGGACCGCTGGCCGGAATCACCCTGACCTGCCTCGCCGACGGCGCGCCTTTCGACATCGCCGCCGCGCTGGCAGGCAAGCCGGCGCTGCTCAATCTCTGGGCGTACTGGTGCGGCCCGTGCGCCGTCGAGCTGCCCCACCTGCAGGAATTCGCGCAGCGCGCGGGCTCGGAGCTCACCGTGCTGACCGTGCACAGCGATCCCGACGAGGTGAAGGCGCTGGCCCGGCTGGGCGGTCTCGACATCACCCTGCCCGGTGTGGCCGACCCGCAGGCGAGGGTGCGCACCGCCGTCGGGGCGCCCGCGGTGCTCCCGGTGTCGGTGCTCGTGCGCGCGGACGGCACCATTGCCAGCGTCGAGGTACGCACGTTCGCCGATGTCGCCGACATCGCCGACACGGTGGCCGAGGAACTCGGCGTTCGGATCGCGGTATGACGAAGGACGTTGTGATGAACGGTGTGATGCGGTTGGACGAGTCCGGCCTTCCGTCCTGGCTGCGCGCCGCGATCCGGCACGGCGGTCCCGACGCCGACGACACCCTCGCCACCTCCCGCGCCCTGCGCCGCGCGATGTCGATCACCGGCAAGCCGCGGCAGGCCGCGGTGCTCGTGCTGTTCGGCGGTTCACCCGAACCCGATCCCGCCGCACCGGGCGGCCTGCCCGCCGATGCCGACGTGCTGCTCACCCAACGCGCCTCGACCATGCGCCAGCACCGTGGCCAGGTCGCGTTCCCCGGCGGCGCCGAGGACCCCGGCGACGACGGCCCGGTCGGCACCGCGCTGCGCGAGGCCGCCGAGGAGACCGGCCTCGACCCCGCGGGCGTGCAGCCCTTCGCGCTCCTGCCGAAACTGTTCGTGCCGCCGTCGAAGTTCGACGTGACCCCGGTGCTCGGCTACTGGCGGGCACCCAGCGCGGTCGGCGTCGTCGATCCGGCCGAAACCGAGCGTGTCGTCCGTGTTCCGCTGACCGAATTGCTCGATCCGGCACACAGATTCATGGTGCGTGGCAGTCTCGGCTACCAGAGCCCTGCGTTCCAGGTCGACGGCATGCTCGTCTGGGGGCTCACCGGCGGTATCCTCGCCGGCATCATCAAAACGGCTGGGTGGGAACGAGACTGGGATCGGGGCGACGTGCGTGACTTGGAGAGCTCACTGGCTGCGGTCGGAATGACCCTGTGAGCCCCTCGGTATGGCTCGATATCGCGGTGGTGCTGATCGCGCTGGTCGCGGCGTCCACCGGCTGGCGGCAAGGCGCGGTGGCCTCGGCGCTGGCGTTCTTCGGCGTCGCGCTCGGCGCCGTCGCTGGCATCCTGATCGCGCCGCACATCCTCGAGCATCTCAGTGAGGGACGCAGCCGGGTACTCGGCGGCATCCTGCTGATCGTGCTGCTGGTGATCGTCGGCGAGGTCGCGGGCATGGTGCTCGGCCGGGCCGCGCGCACCGGCATTCGTCATCCCGTCGCTCGCGGTGCGGACAGTGTGGTCGGCGCGGTACTGCAGGCGGCGACCGTGCTGGTCGCGGCCTGGCTGCTCGCGCTGCCGCTGGCCACCGCATCCCAGCCGGGGGTCGCCGCCGCCATCAACGGGTCGCGGGTACTCGCCGACGTCAACGCGGTGGCGCCGAACTGGCTGCGCAAGCTGCCCAACGAATTCTCCAAGCTGCTGGACACTTCCGGGCTGCCGGATGTCATCGGGCCGTTCGGCCGGGCGCCGATCGCCGCGGTCGAACCGCCGGACGCGAGCGTGCTCGCCAGCCCCGTCGCGGCCTCGCTGCAGCAGAGCGTGCTGCGCATCCGCGGAGTCGCGCCGAGCTGCCAGCGTGCGCTCGAGGGCTCCGGCTTCGTCGTCGCGCCCGAACGCGTGATGACCAACGCGCACGTCGTCGCGGGGACGAACAGCGTGTCGGTCGACACCGCGCGCGGCGCGATGGAGGCCACCGTGGTGCTGTTCGACCCGTCCAAGGACATCGCGGTCCTCGCGGTGCCAGGGCTGACCGCGCCGGTCGTCCCGCAGGCGCCCGAAGCGGCGCGCTCGGGCGAGAGCGCTATCGTGCTCGGCTACCCGGGCGGCGGGCCGTACACGGCCAGCGCCGCACGTGTCCGCGAGACCCTCGACCTCACCGGCCCCACCATCCACCGCGACGGCACCGTCGAGCGTGAGGTGTACACGGTCCGCGGCCAGGTCCGCGCGGGCAACTCGGGCGGCCCGCTGGTCGACGCCGAGGGCCAGGTCCTCGGCGTGGTCTTCGGCGCCGCGGTCACCGACGACGACACCGGTTACGTGCTGACCCTGCGCGAGGTCGGCGCCGAACTGTCGGCCGCGCAGACCAGAAGCGCGGCGGTCCCCACTGGAGCGTGCGTCCTGAGCTGAGCCGCGGTCTGCGACCGACCCGGCCCCGCACGCCCCGACCTCGAGGAGGGGCAGGCCGCGCAGCGGCCGTCGCGGCCGTCCCGTCGGTCAGGCGCCGTTGCGTAGGCGACGAAGGAGCAAGCAACTGCCGCTGACCGACGGGACAGGAGGGGCCGCGACC